>NZ_JADYXN010000078.1:0-1519 GCF_015864285.1 Pseudoalteromonas sp. NZS100_1 | reverse complement strand
GATCATCATCTCCCGCTTTACCGCCAGGCAGAGATGATGGCAGCGCAGGGTATCGACATCGATCGCTCCACCCTCGCCGGCTGGGCGGGCCAGGCCGCGCATCTGCTCGACCCGATCGTCAGCCGCATCCGCGAAGAAGGGCTGAAGGCCGCCAAGCTGCACACTGACGACACGCCGGTGCCGATGCTCGTGCCCGGCAAGGGCCGCACCGCGCAGGCACGGCTCTGGGCCTATGTCGTCGATGATCGCGCATCGGGCGCCGCAACCCCGGCACTCGCCTGGTATCGGTTCACCCCTGATCGCAGCGGCATCCATCCGCAGAGCGAGCTCAGATCGTTCACCGGCCTTCTCCAGGCCGACGGCTATGCCGGATATGAGAAGCTCTATGAAGGCAACCGCATCCGCGAGGTCGCCTGCTGGGCACACTTTCGCCGCAAGATCTTCGAGTGCCACCAGACGAGCCCGACGCCGCTTACCACCGACCTGCTGACACGTATCGCCGGGCTCTACCGGATCGAAGAGGATGTGCGCGGCCAGCCGCCCGATATCCGGCGCCGACAACGACAGGAGCAAGCCAGGCCGCAGATCGATGCGCTTCGCGGCGCGATCGACGACGCCCTGCGTCGTCTGTCGCCCAAGTCGGCGATGACGAAGGCGCTTGCCTATGGCCGCAAGCGCTGGGACGCGCTGACCCGCTACATCGATGACGGCATCGCGGAGATCGACAACAATATCGCCGAGCGCGCGATCCGCGCCATCGCGATCGGCCGCAAGAACTGGCTGTTCGCCGGATCGAAGGCTGGCGGCGAACGCGCCGCTGCCACCTACTCGGTCATCGAGACAGCCAAGCTCAACGGCGTCGAGCCGCAGGCCTATATCGCCGATGTCATCGAGAAGATCGCATCGGGCTGGCCCGCCTCCCGCTGGGACGAGCTCATGCCGTGGAACTGGACAGCGCAAAGCGCACCCGTCAGCATGGCGGCATGACCGACCAGATCGCACGGATTCGCATCACGCTCGAAGACATGAAGCCCGCCATCTGGCGCCGTGTCGAACTTCCCGTCACCAACAGCCTCAAGACCCTGCACCTCGCGATCCAGGCCTGCATGCTCTTCGAGAACTACCATCTGTTCCGTTTCGACGTCGGCGATGCCGCCTATGGCATCCGCTTCGATGATGATGACGCTTTCATGGTCCGCACCCGCGATGCCGCCAATATGCGCATCGGCAAGCTCGTCGAGCGCGGCATCACCAGCTTCACCTACACCTATGATTTCGGGGACAACTGGCGACATCGTATCGAGATCGAAGAGATCACACCCGCCATCCCCGGCATCGATTACCCGCGCTTCGTCGATGGCGAACGACGAGCCCCGCCCGAAGATGTCGGCGGAACCCCGGGGTTTGAAGAGTTCCTCAATGCCATGGCCAAGCCGCGCCATCCCGAGCGCGCATCCATGGTGCAATGGTATGGCGGCGTCTTCGATCCCACCGCTATCGGCGCCGACGAGATCAACGC
>NZ_JADYXN010000077.1:0-1535 GCF_015864285.1 Pseudoalteromonas sp. NZS100_1 | reverse complement strand
ATTATCTCAATGTGATGATGTTCGCCTAGAAGATATTGCGCTTGATTTAGGCATCGGTTATTCAACCTTGCAACGATGGATCGCGCTTGCTAAAAACCATGAATTTGAAACTAAAAATAATGGTAGTCACATGACAACAGAAAAACGCCCTCATGACTGGAGCTTAGAAGAAAGGCTTAACGCCATTATTGAATGTGCGAGTTTAGATGAAGCAGCTCTTAATGAATATTGCCGTGCTAAGGGGCTTTACCCGCATCATATTAAACAATGGAAGCAAGATTTTGCTAAAGGGCCTTCAACGACGCCCGTAAAATCAGACAGTAAACAGCTCAAACAAGAAATTAAGCAGCTTCAAAAAGAGCTTAATCGTAAAGACAAAGCGTTAGCAGAAACAGCCGCCTTACTCGTACTCAAAAAAAAAGCAGATGCGCTTTGGGGTTTCAACGAGGACGATTAACCAGCTCAACTGAACGTCATGAACTGATAGAGCTCATTACCGACGCGCAGAAATCAGGGGCAAGGCAAGAAAAAGCATGTGAGTTACTTGGTCTAACGGCAAGAACAATTCAACGCTGGATTGAAGCTGATGATATGACAGATAAGCGAACAAGTACGATAAAGCGACCACCTAACAGGCTAACTGAATTAGAGCAACAGCGTATAATTAAGACTGTTAATTCAATAGAATATGGACATTTACCACCCAGTAAGATAGTCCCTAAACTATTGGATAAAGGTGTGTGGATAGCATCAGAAAGCTCGTTTTATCGCGTTATGAAATCGCATAAATTATTAACACACAGAGAAAAAGTTAAACCAAATAAAAAGATAAAAAAGCCAAAAGCGCTCAAGGCAATACGTGTAAACGAAATTTATACATGGGATATCACGTATTTGCCAACAGCTGTTAAAGGTCAGTTTTTATACTTATATTTAGTGATGGATATTTATAGTCGAAGAATAGTTGGTTGGCAGGTTCATGACACACAACTAAGCACACTGGCGGCTGATTTAATGGTAGATATTTGCAGGCGAGAGCAGGTAAAGCCTGAGCAAGTCACGTTGCACTCGGATAATGGCAGTCCAATGAAAGGGGCAACGTTATTAGCGACATTGCAGGAGTTAGGTATTGTTCCTTCATTTAGCCGACCGTCTGTGAGTAATGATAATCCTTATTCTGAATCGCTATTTAAGACGTTAAAGTATCGCCCGGAATACCCTGAGAAAGCCTTTGAAAGCATGGGTAGCGCAAGAAAGTGGGTTAGCGGATTTGTTGATTGGTACAACGATGAGCACTTGCACAGCGGTATTAAATTTGTCACGCCAAACCAGCGTCATTTAGGATTAGATGAAGCGATACTAGCGAAACGTCATCAGGTAAATGAGATGGCGAAATTACAGAATCCAAGTCGTTGGTCAGGAAAGTCTCGAGATTGGACGATGATCAATGAAGTAAATTTAAATCCAGAGAAAAAAGAAGCAATGCGGGCGGCATAAAATTTAATTTGATGCGACAACTAACTTGAAAAACTCCG
>NZ_JADYXN010000076.1:0-1688 GCF_015864285.1 Pseudoalteromonas sp. NZS100_1 | reverse complement strand
ACAGAGTTGAGAAGATGAGGTTTTTCGGTTTGCGCCTTGGTCGGTGGCAATCTGGAGAACCAACTGAAGGGGATGTGTTCGAGCACTCCCCTTTGTCCTTCCTAGAGCCTGAATTTTAAATGGCGTCTTTAAAAATAAAACCTCAAATTCGGTTTAACCTACCCTGTCGGGTAGAGTCATAAATTTAATGCAAAAACCCTTTAATAGCAATGCTTTGAAAGGTGTTTTATGTGTGCATTCTGTCTGCGCGTTGTTTCTATAGTATCAAGTAAAGGATTTTGCTCCGCAAAACAGACCAAAACACCCTTCAAAATAGTCAAATTTATGTGGGATTATCAGCAAGTAAAAATAGGTTACGATAATAATCATTATCAAAACCTATTTTTAGCTCTCCTAAAAGTTACTTAGTTAAAAAACAAATTTAACACTTGAACCAAAACTACAAACTTCGATAATTCAAGAGTTATACAAAACTCAAATTTATCCGCCATCTTTATTTTTAATTCGAACATACCAGTCCTCCTAATTAATATTTTAAAAAACCAGCATCAATATGCTGATCACCATTCCTATTTAGCGGTATAAAAAATTGCGGTTTAGCAAATTAGTATTTACAGCTTTTCTCTTTTAGTTTTTTTCAGGCACGACAACGCCTAAGCAATTAAGCCCATACAGTGCAATTTATCAGCCTTAACAAAGGCGCGTAGCGCCTAGTAGGGTAGAACTATTCTTCTATTAGGTAGGTTTATTTACTACAAGGTTTTAAGGGATTAAAACGCCACACTCCCTATAGGGGCGCTACCACCTATCACATAGGGGGCACTTAAGGAAATAACTACAGATAAGTGGAATTATCAGCAAAGAAAAGTTTATCGGGGGCGCATTGCTGCGCGGGGTTGGTTTTTCCAAGTGGGGTTGCTTTATGGCTTCGGCCAATTAACTACAGGTTTTTATATTACTTCTGAGTGTGGCCTTACGTAAGACAAGCCTTACAAAAAGCCCCGCACAGGCAGTGAGGGGCTCGGTGCTCGCCCTTCTCTCTGCCTGTTTTGCGGTGGCAATAAATAAGAATTTGTTTCAATTTGGGACTAGAGTC
Organism: Pseudoalteromonas sp. NZS100_1; assembly: GCF_015864285.1. Lineage (NCBI taxonomy): Bacteria > Pseudomonadati > Pseudomonadota > Gammaproteobacteria > Alteromonadales > Pseudoalteromonadaceae > Pseudoalteromonas > Pseudoalteromonas sp. NZS100_1. The sequence goes on along the minus strand of NZ_JADYXN010000076.1, from coordinate 592 downwards.
CACTATTAAAGTATGTGGACTCTGAGGCTGCTCGTTCTGGTGAGCGGGATTTGTTTTTACATGTATTCATGTAATCATGAAATATATTGTTTAAGACCAATGTTCCATTTGTACATCTGGAGAACCACTGCATCAACCTGATCACTTTCACCGGATACGTTGATAAGGTCTACATTCTCAGAATCCACATCGGAAAAACTTAGCTTTTGATAATGCTCTTTCATACGACCACCGAAAGCTATCAATCGTTTAAACTTGAGTATTTCTGAAAGCTCACCAACAACCTTAGGATCGGCAACATAACGGTCTTTAGATACCTTCTTAATGTAATCTGAGGGCTTTGTAGCATATTTTCCAACTTCAGCAGCTGCGGCTTCAATAGTAGAGCCTGAGCGCTTAGGGTTAGGTTTAACACGCCTAACATCAACCTGTGTGATGTAATCATTCTTCATGGCCATTTGCCAAAGCTCAAGCCAGCGGAATTGATTTATATAATTCTTACCTTTGAAATATTCGGCAGGAACGGCAAGTAAGACATGAAAATGTGGGTGGTAAGTGTTGGTCTTTTTGTTATGGGTAATCTCTAGGGCCT
>NZ_JADYXN010000075.1:0-1735 GCF_015864285.1 Pseudoalteromonas sp. NZS100_1 | reverse complement strand
TAACAATCATCTGTGTGGACACTACGAACAAATAAGTTCTAAATCGTATAAGGAGGTGATCCAGCCCCAGGTTCCCCTAGGGCTACCTTGTTACGACTTCACCCCAGTCATGAATCACTCCGTGGTAAACGTCCTCCCGAGGGTTAGACTATCTACTTCTGGAGCAACCCACTCCCATGGTGTGACGGGCGGTGTGTACAAGGCCCGGGAACGTATTCACCGCGTCATTCTGATACGCGATTACTAGCGATTCCGACTTCATGGAGTCGAGTTGCAGACTCCAATCCGGACTACGACGCACTTTAAGTGATTCGCTTACTCTCGCGAGTTCGCAGCACTCTGTATGCGCCATTGTAGCACGTGTGTAGCCCTACACGTAAGGGCCATGATGACTTGACGTCGTCCCCACCTTCCTCCGGTTTATCACCGGCAGTCTCCTTAGAGTTCTCAGCATTACCTGCTAGCAACTAAGGATAGGGGTTGCGCTCGTTGCGGGACTTAACCCAACATCTCACAACACGAGCTGACGACAGCCATGCAGCACCTGTATCAGAGTTCCCGAAGGCACCAAACCATCTCTGGTAAGTTCTCTGTATGTCAAGTGTAGGTAAGGTTCTTCGCGTTGCATCGAATTAAACCACATGCTCCACCGCTTGTGCGGGCCCCCGTCAATTCATTTGAGTTTTAACCTTGCGGCCGTACTCCCCAGGCGGTCTACTTAATGCGTTAGCTTTGAAAAACAGAACCGAGGCTCCGAGCTTCTAGTAGACATCGTTTACGGCGTGGACTACCGGGGTATCTAATCCCGTTTGCTCCCCACGCTTTCGTACATGAGCGTCAGTGTTGACCCAGGTGGCTGCCTTCGCCATCGGTATTCCTTCAGATCTCTACGCATTTCACCGCTACACCTGAAATTCTACCACCCTCTATCACACTCTAGTTTGCCAGTTCGAAATGCAGTTCCCAGGTTGAGCCCGGGGCTTTCACATCTCGCTTAACAAACCGCCTGCGTACGCTTTACGCCCAGTAATTCCGATTAACGCTCGCACCCTCCGTATTACCGCGGCTGCTGGCACGGAGTTAGCCGGTGCTTCTTCTGTCAGTAACGTCACAGCTAACGGGTATTAACCGTTAACCTTTCCTCCTGACTGAAAGTGCTTTACAACCCGAAGGCCTTCTTCACACACGCGGCATGGCTGCATCAGGCTTGCGCCCATTGTGCAATATTCCCCACTGCTGCCTCCCGTAGGAGTCTGGGCCGTGTCTCAGTCCCAGTGTGGCTGATCATCCTCTCAAACCAGCTAGGGATCGTCGCCTTGGTGAGCCATTACCTCACCAACTAGCTAATCCCACTTGGGCCAATCTAAAGGCGAGAGCCGAAGCCCCCTTTGGTCCGTAGACATTATGCGGTATTAGCAGTCGTTTCCAACTGTTGTCCCCCACCTCAAGGCATGTTCCCAAGCATTACTCACCCGTCCGCCGCTCGTCAGCAAAGTAGCAAGCTACTTTCTGTTACCGCTCGACTTGCATGTGTTAGGCCTGCCGCCAGCGTTCAATCTGAGCCATGATCAAACTCTTCAATTAAAAAGTTTTATGTCTTTCGACAGCTCAATGAATTCTGAATTTATTTTAATATCTTTCGATATTGAATTGACTGTGCCGAATAATTACCGAAATAACTATTCTGTTGGTCACTCAGTTTTCAATTGAGACTCTAATTTGTTTGCCTCGCTAC
>NZ_JADYXN010000074.1:0-1761 GCF_015864285.1 Pseudoalteromonas sp. NZS100_1 | reverse complement strand
TTTTTCACCCAAATTTGTATGCTTATTAGCATAACATTTCTTTCTTAATGGGTGGCCAAAATCACTGTACCACTACAGTATATAGCTAAACAGAAAGGTCTTAAAAGTAAGAATGCGGTAAAAAACCTGTTAAAAACTTGGTTTAACTCCACATCATTCGAGTGGTACATTAATCCAGCTTGTGCCTACAAAACTACATGGTAACTACACATTGGAGCTGCTTCTGATTTAAGGAAAGGAATTTAAAATGATTGATAAATTAATCACCGCCCTAGATGCTTCAGCGCTTTATATAAGTAGTGAAAAGGTCACAACAATAAAGGATGTCGAGCATGAGTTTAAAGTTGCTTTGCCAAAAGAATTAAAAAAATTACTATCAAGATTTGACTCTTCCATTATTTTTAACAATGGGGCAAAGATCATCCCCTTTCAGAAAACTCCTTATACAAATAATGACGGGTACCTGCCATTTGAAATAGTTTATGGTCTAGAAAATAGTGATAATAACCTTGTAAAAAAGAATCGCATGTATAAACAATTGAATGATGAAGGTTTTTTTATATTTGGTGAAAGTAGCGGTGGTGACCAATTATGCATCCATAAAGAAAATATGAAAGTTTATTGTTGGGATCACGAAAGCAGCGAAAACAATAATGAATTTTTTGAAGTATTTGCTAATTTTGATAACTTCCTCTCTAATCTAGAGCCTGACAATGCAAATATGGCGCAAAAAGAGATTGATTCTGCTAACTCATTTTTAGACTTTTAGTTTTTAAAAATGCTCCATTTAATAATACATGCACCTACAGCTAAGGACAGCCTATGCAACTCGACATTATAAACACCCTAAAACTATGAAAAAATTAAATTTAAAAAAAAGAGTTTCAATTACACATGATGAGTTAGATTCATTAGAAATGTTTTTTAATATTAACTTACCGATTAGCTACAGGGAGTTTATTTTAGAATTTAATGGTGGATGCCCAGATAAAATTACTATAAAAATTAACTCTGAAGAGCGCGTATTGGAAAGGTTTTTAATAGTTTCAGAAGATGAAAAGCTCGGTAATGAGTTTAAGCAATACGAAGTTAAAGTCGTAATGGCTCAAATTGAGGAAAGACTTACAGATAACGAAGACTTGGTTGGAGCCGAGACCTTACCTTTTGCTTACCTTTTTGGTGGTGATTTTTTATGCCTAGATTTCAAAGAAGATGCAATAAATCCTAAAGTAGTAATATGGGATCATAATGAGTCTGAAGAGTTATCGCCTGTTTTTTACAAGGCTTTTGATAATTTCCAAGAGTTTCTTGATGCGATGCCTTTCGGCTAACACATATTTACAAACTTTATGCTTGATCATTCAATTTAAAACTCATTTATGATGCTAAGGAAAGCCAATGCAACCCGATATTAAAAACATCCCGCAACACCTAGGTCAGTACCTTTATCAGCAAATAGATGAGCCATGGCATGAAGCTCAGCTTATTTTAGATTGCGATAATAATAATGCGATCGAGTGCAAGTCCCACTTTATTAAATCAGATAACGAAACACAGCATGCAATTGCTGTATCTAAAAATATAACTGAGTTATTCAAAACGTTATTTGACCACGCCATTAAAAATGAGACTGAAAATTGGCAACGCGCTATTTTTACTATCACTCGTCAAGGCCAATTTAACCTAAACTTTGAGCGCGATAATGATGAAGAAGCAATCGCTGCTGTTGAAATACATAAATAAATAAGATCAATCACAATC
>NZ_JADYXN010000073.1:0-1976 GCF_015864285.1 Pseudoalteromonas sp. NZS100_1 | reverse complement strand
GGCGTTGGTGCGTCAAGCTAAGCTTGATGCATCTTGCAGGGTGCAAGTCCCTGTCAGGTAAGGTTTAACCAACCACCTGTATCGAGTGTTGCGCCTTTGGCGGAGTGTGAGATTAGCAAGTTCTTTTCAGCAGTGAGGACTGCATCACACGAACAATATTGGTGAAGCGTACACAGAGAATTATGTAGGCCATAGGGGCTGTCGTGGCCCTGAAGTGCTGGTATCGCTCCGATAAATATTAGATCTGACTGACGAGGTTTGCAACGCTACCGAAGTCCATGCAAAACAGCCGTATTGGTTAGGCTGTAGAGAGTCAGCGGAGTTTACAAGCCGTGGCATGTGTAGAGAGATGTATTGAGAACTTGAGAGATCCAAAGGCGTTCCACATGGATAGTGGTAGAGAAGCTTAACGAAAAGCAAAGCCAACGATGACCCTTTGGAAGTCAGATCAGCCCATAGTAGTCTGAGCAGGGGAAAGCCTTGTACATGGCGAAGGAGCTGACAGTTATATTCGGTATTAAGCCGCCACATAGTCCAGACAAAGTAGGGCTGGGATCACTATGACAACAACACTTAATGCCATCGCATTTAAAGCACACACTCACCCCAAGCACAGGTTTCAGAATTTATATGGACTGCTAAATACCGACAGCCTGTATCAAAGTTGGGGCCAACTCAATAAATTAGCTAAACCCGGCATTGATGGCATTACTATGCCTATGTACAAGGCAAAGCTAATCGAAAATATCGACCGTTTAGGTCAGCAGCTTAAGCAGAAATGCTACCGGGTTAATGATATTAAACGCATTTTCATCCCTAAATCGAACGGTAAACAGCGACCCTTGGGTCTGCCAACGGTTGATGACAAACTTGTGCAACAAAGTGTTAGCCAGATCCTGCAAAGTATTTGGGAGCAAGACTTTATGCGCAATAGTTATGGTTATCGACCGAATAAAAGCGCGCATCAAGCGGTGCATAGTTTGACACTTAATCTACAGTTTCAAGGTTATGGTTATATTGTAGAGGCTGATATTAAAGGCTTCTTCGACAACCTTGATCATGAATGGTTGATGGACATGCTCAAACAACGCATCGATGATAAGGCGATACTTAATTTAATTAACCAGTGGTTAAAAGCACGGATAAAATCCCCCGATGGTGTCTTTACCAAACCATCGAGTGGCAGCCCACAGGGCGGTATTATCAGCCCTGTGCTTGCTAATATTTATCTACATTACGCGTTAGACCTATGGTTTGAAAAGAAGGTAAAGCCAAAGATGCGCGGCAGAGCAATGATGATACGTTATGCAGATGATTTTGTTTGCGCGTTTCAATATGCGAATGACGCAGAGCGCTTTTATAAGGTACTACCGAAGCGATTAAAGAAATTCAACTTAGACGTTGCACAAGACAAAACATCGTTAATGCGCTTCAGCCGATTTCACGTTGGTCGAAAACGTCATTTTGTCTTTCTAGGGTTCGAGTTTTACTGGGGCACAGATTCATCGGGTAAACCAAGACTGCGGCGGCGCACTGGCGCGAAGAAGCAAAAGGCAACGCTGAGTGAATATTACCAATGGATCAAAGCTAAGCGTTCATTTAAGTTGAGAGAATGGCTACCCCAATTAAAACGAAAACTGATAGGGTTTAGAAACTATTTCGGGCTTCCCGACAACAGCCGAAGTTTGGCAGGAGTATACGATTATGCTTTGCATACCTTATATAAATGGTTGAACAGGCGTAGTGGTCGACGAAGTTATAACTGGAGTAATTTCAAGAAGATGTTAGAGTATTTTAATATTGAGAGTATCAAAGTCAGCAAGCGAAATATCCTTGTTGATTGGTACTAGGGTCGTGTGTTTTACACGAGTGAATATATAACTGAAGAGCCGGATGCGGTAGTTCCGCACGTCCGGATCTGTGTGGGGTCGGCCTAGCAATAGGTCGCTCTACCACGATAGGCTGTAGAATTACTC
>NZ_JADYXN010000072.1:0-1988 GCF_015864285.1 Pseudoalteromonas sp. NZS100_1 | reverse complement strand
TTTATAGATGCTAAATATAGCGTTAGTGATTATATCAACGGATATTACAACAACGTTAGGCCGCATCATTATAATGCCGGTTTAGCGCCAAATGAATCTGAGGTTAGATATCAAGATTCTAAAACTGTGGCCAAATTTTATTGACCACTACATACACATAAACGGCATCAAAGTCAGCTGAAGTACCATCTAATTGATTTGGTTTAAAATTGATGGAACCTTTAGACCAAGGTGAAAAGTCAGGTCTATAATTTAAAAACTGAATAGTTACTATCTAATAGGTGTTTGATTAATCTTCTTTGTATGGAAAGGCTCCGATAAATAAGGGGTCTGGTGAAATAGTTCGATTGACTTTTTCTGGGTTATAATTAAAGTCGTATTGTAGGGTGACCCATTTAGCAGAATTAATATTCTTTCTTTTAGCAGCTTCAACAACCAAATCAATAAAGGAGTTTGAATATGACATATTGTGTATTAAAGATGTTATATCGGTATCTTGAAAATCAAAGCACTCACCTTCTTGACTTGATATATCATAATAACCTACACCGCAAAGCTCCTGTAAAACGTCAGTCTCTTCGTCATTAGTCAAAGGTTCAATCCCTAACCAGACAGAAACAATACCTTCCTCTTCGAAACCTTGTTCATAATAATCAACTTCATTCGAGTAATCTACTTTAGACACTTGATATTCCTTTATTGATGAAAACCTTCTGGTAAGCCATTGTAACCGCCTTCGATCCATTTTTCAGCCCACGAGAACATATTTTTTTTATAATCATCTAAACTATTAGAGTTTTGAATTATCTTTTGAAGCTCATTGTGTACGCGTTTAGAGTTTGGGGATTTTGAACCTTTTAAGCCAGTTGAATGCTTCCACCCCTTGGCTAACCCACCTTCGTTCAAGGCTGAGATTGATATTGCAAAATCATTCTGTACTTGCTTGGCATTAACTCCCCACTTACTCCACTGAGGCGCTTCTACAACCATTAAAAACTCGTGATTACCGCGAGCTCCTCTAAGGCCATCAGAAATTTTACTTTTTAGGGCTTGTTTTTTATACATTTCGGCTAACTCTTCTGGTGTTCTGGAGTCAAACCACTTATTGAAGCTTCCTGAATCGAATGTCGGGATATCACTAACTTTCAAATTTGAAAGATTGAATTCTTTTTTACTCTCAACCCCTTTTAAATCATTTCCTTTAGGCGCATCTAATTCATTCGCAACGCTCTTTTTAGGTTTACCCACAATACCGGTGCTTTTCGGTGGTTCGAATTCATCAAGGGCTTTGTTTACGCGACTGCCAATTTCACTGGCTGCGCCTTTAACGCCTTGGTCTATTTTAGGTGCTATTTCATCAAGCTGTTTAATGGTTGCTTGCATACCGTCTATGGCAAGCTGTGGCAGCAGTAGGTCGTATTGCCAACTTGTTGATATTTCGTGAAGCGTATCGCGCAGGCCTTTTATAAAGGCTTTTACTTCGCTGGCTGCTTGTTTACCTAGGTCTTGCCAGTTGATTTTGCGTAAATACTGAACAGGGTCGCCTTTGCCTAGCTTGCGTAACACTGCAATTGCGGCTTCTATTGTGTCGCCGCTGTTTTTAATCACCACTTTACCGACGCTTTTTTACATTGGAGTATTGAGGTATTTATATTAGAAATAATAGGCCAGGGCGCTAATGTCTAAACAAAGCGCCCAACCAACATCCGTGTTGTTAAAGAGCGGGTTACATTAATATTTAATGTGTTTGAACAGCGGTTATTACTTCTTCATCATCATTATTATCGCGCTCAAAGTTTAAGTTAAATTGACCTTTACGCGTAATGGTAAAAATAGCGCGTTGCCAATCTTCAACTTCATTTTTAATAGCATGGTCAAATAACGTTTTAAATAACTCAGTTATATTTTCAGATACAGCAATTGCATGCTGTGTATCGTCATCTGGTTTAATAAAGAGTGCTTTGCATTTAAGTATATTGTTGTTTTCG
>NZ_JADYXN010000071.1:0-2065 GCF_015864285.1 Pseudoalteromonas sp. NZS100_1 | reverse complement strand
GAAGCACTGTCGGCAGCGAATACGATGCAGTCATGCACTTTGACGGCTACGCAAATGGTCATAATTCCTCCAACAGCCAATGAATCGCGTAACCTTGCTCTGTGCAACTTAACCCGCACTATTCATGAGGCCTCCGCTCCGGGTTCGTGCGAGCATGGTTTGTCGGTCGTCGGGTGATCAGAGCAAGCTCCTCCGGCGGTTTTTTTCACCGCGTCAGGATCGATGGGCTTTTCGAGGTTGAAGGACGAGGGCTCGGGCTTTGGGCGGCACTGCCGCGCTGGTTATGTGGGTGCCGGCCGGAGGCCGGTGGCAATGGTTCTGAACAGGCTGGCATCGGGACAGGCTGACGCGAAGGCGACGCGGATGCGCGTAGCGGTTTCGATGACGCGGGCGGCGACCTTGAGCAACCGCAGGCGCAGCGTTGCGAACTCGGCGGTGGCGAGCGCGGCAGCCTTCGGGATTTCCTGCTGGATGCGCCACACGAGCCAGTAGGCGGCGGTGTGCAGGATGAGGCGCATCTGGTTGGCATTGGCTGAGCGGCACGAGGTACGATCGCTGGCAAGCTGGGTCTTGTGGCGCTTGATCAGGTTCTCGGCGTTGCCGCGCGCGCAGTAGAGGGTGTCGTAGATATGCTCAGCCGAACCTTCGGCCAGCGAGGTGACGACATAGCGGATGTCCATGCCCAGCGTGCTGGCCTCGATCCGGGCGACGACGCGGCGCTGGCACTTCCAGCTCTTCGCGCCGTAGCGGGTCTCGGCATAGTTGCGCAGGACCGGATATTGGCGCTGAGCCCGCTTAACCGCGCAGGCATCGGCGGCAGCGACGATTTCGGGATCAGCACGCAGCGCGGCGTTGGTCGGCAGGCCGAACACGTAGTCGACGCCGGCCGCCTCGCAGAAGGCCATGACCTCGGGCCGGCCATAGTGCCCGTCGCCGCGGATGGTGATGTGCGTTTCGGGCCAGTGCCGGCGCAGATGGCGCACCAGGCGCCGGATGTGGCCGGCAGCTTCGGCGCCCGACGGTGTCTTGCCGGTGCGCAGCAGCATCGCCACCGGTCGGCCGGTGGCAGTGTCGTAGACATGGATCGGCAGGAAGCAGCGCTCGCCATGATGCCCGTTCCAGAAGGAGAGCTGCTGATAGCCATGAACAACGTCACAGGTGTCATCGATATCCAGCGTCACCGCCGCCGGCGCGGCGGGGTAGCTGGTGCAGTAGATGTCGATCATCGCGGCCATCATCCTGGCCAGTTCGCGTGTGGTCGGCGCATTTTCCCACCGGCTCATCGTCGGTTGGCTGGCCAGCCCCGCGCCCGATCCCGGCAGCTTGCCCAGCGCCAGACGGAAGCCCGGATCGTCGCGCAGAGCGTCGAGATCATCGGCGTCTTCATAGCCGCAGGCGATCGCGAACACCCGGGCACGCAGGATGTCATCAAGGCGATGGATCACCCGCACAGGGTCCCGCGGATCGGCAATGCAAGCCGCAAGCCGCCGGCAAAGCCCCATCGCGCGCTCGGCCTGTGCCAGCAGCAGAACACCGCCATCCGAGGTGAGCCGACCTCCGTCGAACGCGGCTGTGATCTTCTTGCGCCCGATCGCTGGAAACGAAAATCCCGGCGCGCTATCATCGCTCGCGGCGGGTGTGGCCCGTGGCATAAATTGCCTCGCTGCAGGACTGGTCTAGACACCCATTTTCCTACATCAAAGCAATCGCTTACACCACTCCCGCCAACCCTGCTGACTGAGCCCGATGAATAAGCCGGGCTAGACCCTGATCGTCTGAGGTGAACGCGCTCCGCGCTTTCACCGATGGCGTGAATCAGGCTCTACTTTTTCGGCTTCCGGCTGTCAGCGAAAGCGCCGTTCGCCTTGCTCCCGCAGGATGGCGAACGGCGCTCTCTCATATCATGCGCGGATCAGCAGCACGTCGACGATCGGCTTCTTGCCGGTCCAGCGTGTGGCGGTGCGGCGCACGGCGAGCCGCAGCCGTTCGCGCAGAGCTTCCTGCTCCATCGACCCCTTGGCGACGGCCGCCGCCGCTTCCTCGGCCGCTTCGGCAAGGAAGGCAT
>NZ_JADYXN010000070.1:0-2224 GCF_015864285.1 Pseudoalteromonas sp. NZS100_1 | reverse complement strand
GTAAGTTTTTAACATAAAAAGTAGATTTTATGGCACAGTTTAGCTTGCACAATTAGAGTGGCTGTCTAGTTTAATTCGCCATTAACCATTGATATAGACACACCAAACTTTGCGTTAGGGCAATCAGAGGTGTTTGTTCAAGTTTACCAAATTGAAGATGAGGGAATTTTGCATTTTGAGCAGGAGTTTCGTCATGGCCATAAAAATTGGCAGGTTATCCAAAAAGAAAACACTGAATCAGGGGCTATTACTGGGTTTAAATATACCATACCAGTATTATCAATGTGGCCATTAAACTTTGAGGTTGATTGGAAAGTAAAAGTGCAGTATCGGTTAGATAAAAATGTGACCTTGCCTTATGTGGATGTTGATGAGCGCAATGATTGGGAAGATGGAGAAATACCAGACAAGGCCTGGACAATAAAGGAAATCGAATATGCTTGAACAATATGCTGACACAGCTTACAGAGGCAAGCAAGATACAAAGTATAGAGATGGAATAGCGACTGATGAGCGTGACTCTATGTATTGCCGTTACCAAAGTAAGCAAGCGTTATTTCCTAGAGGTGATGTGTTTGGGCACTGCTTTGATAACTCTCAAAGATTAGAATATAAATTGAATATAAGTGGTGCAGCAAACCAGCATCGAAGTATTCTTAGTCAAAATGAGAGCCGATTGGAATTACCTTTGGCTTCTAACCCTGTAAGTCTCATAGACACTTTAACTTTCGCTTGGGGGATATTCCACATATCAATACTGTTTCTTTTGCTAGCTTTTCCTATTACTAGTTTTTTGCTTGGAGATATTGCTGAAGCATTTGATAGTTACACTGTGTTGTTATCTGTTTGGTGTTTTTCAAAAATTTCAAACTGGGTAATATGGCCATATTTTAGATCTAATTTTAAATTAGCAGTTATTTTCGAACGTAAAACAGGTGTAGTTAAAGTACCCAAAAGCGATGCAAAGAGCTTTGCTTATTTAAGCTTTGAAGAATTTAATGCTCACTACAAAGCTACACATAATCCCAAAAGTGGATTTCCACATAGAGGGCTTACGCTTCTTCATTATAAAGAAGATCAGCGTTATGATGTTGCTTACAACAATGAGATAGCTTGCAGTTTTCAACATTGGGAATTATTACAAAACTTTATGGATGTTACTCAGCCATTAGCAGACATCCCACAATTTGAATATTACCGAGAGTTTGATAAAACCACTGCTGAATTTGATAAAGCCAATGGTCGCCCTAAGTACTTTTGGTATCGCGTTGATAAGTCATTTTTAAAGAAAATGAATCAAGCTGATGATGAGCTTAGAAAAGAATTTAATGATGAAGAGCAGCTTGATAACTTATTGGCGGGAAAACCTATTAAAAAGCTAACACCGCCAGATATTTTTAAATTTCCATGGAAATACACAGATAACATTAAGCCCGAGAGTGAAATTAAGTTTGGGAAAACCTTGTGGCAGAAATTCACTTCATTTTTGATGGTTGATTTGTAAGCTGTTGAAAAAATTAAATACAGCTTTCTATTTTTCATGAAGAACCAGGGTTTTAAATCGGTTAACTAACCGTAGTTCTTTAACAATCATAAAAGGAAGTTAAACCTAGGCAGCATTAGTGCTGCCTAGGTTATTTAGTGAAAAAGCGAATTAACAAGACACTCATCCTAAATTTTGCACTTTTCGAAGTTAGAGGCTAGCCTTTGTTTAGTGCAAAAAACAAGCAGGGTGTCACATGGCAATTGCAAGAAAGCGTCAAGTAAGTTTGGTTGATACGAAATATTATCATTGTATTTCACGGTGTGTTCGACGTGCCTTTCTGTGTGGTGAAGACCACTTTACGGGTAAGTCTTACGAACATCGACGAGGCTGGGTTGAAGATAAGCTACTTGAATTAGCGAAGGTATTTTGTATTGATGTGTGTGCTTATGCCGTAATGAGTAACCATACACATTTAGTACTGTATGTTGATGATAAAAAAGCCAATAGACTGAATGACAAAGCCATTGTTATTCGTTGGCATAAGCTTTGTAAAGGTACATTGATTACACAAAAATACATCCAAGGCGAAAAGCTAAGCAAAATAGAGCTCATATTTTTTAATCAAACAGTAAAGGAATATCGAGAGCGCCTATCAAGTATTAGCTGGTTTATGCGCTTATTAAATGAAGGTATTGCGCGCAGAGCGAACAAAGAAGATAACTGCACAGGACGGTTCTG
>NZ_JADYXN010000007.1:0-192938 GCF_015864285.1 Pseudoalteromonas sp. NZS100_1 | reverse complement strand
CCCGATGGGTTAAGCCAAAACCATCTAAGTATCCCCATAAAAAGAAAAATGCCAGTCAGCTTAACTGACTGGCATTAGGCGTATTGCTCCGTTTTAAGTTATTTTCATATGAATGTAAGCTAATAGAATAACACAAAAGAAGTTACCGCTCGCAGCGAGCAAGAAACACACGGCACGCTTAAATCGAACCTAGATAAAACAAACTTTGAGTCTAAAAAGTCAGCGTTCTAACTAATAAGTTTAAGCGCATCGGCAAATCTAACTGGTTTACTGAATATAAAGCCTTGGTATTTATCAATTTGTAAACTTTGTAATAACGTTAACTGAGCTGTGTTTTCTACGCCCTCCGCTATTACTTGGCAACCAATCATGTGCGACATGTTAGTTACCGCAGATACAATACTTTTATCTTTTGAGCATTCACAAATATTATCAATGTAAGATTTATCTATTTTAATATAATCAACTGATAGCTCTTTTAAAACTGATATAGAAGAAAAACCAGTACCAAAGTCATCTATTGAAATACGTACACCGGTATTTTTTATGGCCGTAATCACTTTTGACAAATACGGTAAATTTTTAATCATCACTGTTTCTGTTATTTCTAAATGGACATTGTATGGTTTAACTGCGTATCTATTTAAAAGCCCAACCAAAAATTCTAAAAAGTTATGGTTTTCTAGTTGCAACACCGACACATTAATAGACAGTCCAATATTACTATTTACCGCATTTAACTTACTTAGGCTCGCAATAGCTTGCTCAAGTACAAACTCACCTAATATATTAATTTTTCCATATCGCTCAGCAATATCTATAAATTCTGAAGGCGGAATAAATTCATCATTAAATTGCCAACGAAGTAGTACTTCAAACGTTGTTATTTCATTTGTAGTTATATCAACAATAGGTTGATAACACAGATGAAAGTCACCTTTATCTACGCATTCTTTAATAGAGCTACGAAGTACTTCTTCTCTTTTAAGCGATTCGTGCATCCGCTCGTCAAATACCGATATTTCGTTACGGCTTTTCTTACCTTCATACATAGCCACATCAGCATATTTAATCGCGTCTTCAAGAACAAAATTTTCGCGCGTAAAATACAGCCCAACCTTAAAAGAGGGATTTACTTGATAGCTATCCATACTCACTGTTTTCGTTAAAGTTTTAACTAATCTAAAAACACAGTCAAAAAGCTCGTCTTCGGTGTTACTACGAGAATAAAAAATAAACTCATCCCCTCCCCACCTACACGCAATAAAGTCGCCTTGGGTTTGTGTTTCAACTAATCGTTTACCTGTTTGGGCTAATACAAAGTCACCAAAATCGTGACCGTATTTATCGTTGATGATTTTAAAGTCATCCATATCTAAAAATAAAACAGCTTTAATATCATCACTTTGATTGGCTAAATCAAGTTCAACATTAGAAACAAAACTTCCCCTGTTAAACAATTTAGTTAGATTGTCTTTTTGCTCTAAAAGGATTATTTGTTCAGTACGAACTTGCACTTCATTTTCTAAGTTTTCAATGAATTGATCTAACTTAAGTTCATTATTAATAGATGACTTTACATCTTTTGCACTGCGTATAGCCGTTACAAAACATAATATAAACCATAAAACGAGTCCTAAAACACCCAATACATTTTCATCTTCTATTGGCTGCAAAAGTAATAAAATACTAAATGGAACCAACAAGCAGGTTATGTACGACAGTGATGAGCGAATATCAGAGGCTAAAACATTAACACCGCCACCAGCTAGGGAGCTAAAAACAACCAGAGAGACAAATTTCTCTTGTATTCCCATGTTTTCATAAAACAAAATAGGAAAAGCAGCCCACGTTAAAGCTGTTAATAATAAACCTATAAAATACAGATGATATTTAAAAGGGTGAGCTTTGTTAACAAATACATGACTAACTATTCGAAGTAACGAAATAAGCGTTAGCGTAAAAAACCAGTAAAGTTTTTCTTGAGAGGCACTGTGATTAATACTGCTAAAAATAAGAAAACAAGAAACAACCGTATTTATAGCGATTGCAGAGATAAAATAAGAGCTAACAAATGCTAACCGCTTATTGGCAAAATTATTTATGTGAGAAGTCATTAATGTTACTTGAACAGGCTGTTGCACAGTGTAAACAGTTTACTTAAGTTCAATAATAAACAACAGTAAACATTCATAAATAAGTATTGTTTAAGTCTTCATTACTCATAAAACCAAAAAGGGTTAGCAATTTGCCAACCCTTTTTGTTAATACTGATTATATATTATACCAACTCGCTTAATTAAGTGATCTATTTTGAGGGAAGAAAATCGTGTCGATAACAAGGCAAAAATTTCATTATTTAGTTGTTCTATATCAGAAATTTTTAACGTAGTTAGCGTCAGATTTAACCCCTCAAATTGATCAAGTATTATTGCGAATTGGTATTACTCACCATCAACAATTATGCGTAACATACGACGAAGTGGCTCTGCCGCTCCCCATAAAAGCTGATCGCCTACTGTAAATGCACTAATGTACTTTGGCCCCATCGCTAATTTACGAATACGGCCAACAGGAATGCTTAAAGTGCCTGTTACTTTAACGGGTGTTAAATCTGTAGAACTAATTTCGCGCTCGTTCGGAATTACTTTAACCCACTCGTTATGAGACGCTAAAATTTCTTCAATTTTTTCTACGCTTATATCTTCACGTAATTTAATGGTCATCGCTTGTGAATGGCAACGCATAGCGCCAATACGCACACATAAACCGTCAATAGGTACTGGTTGCTTTGAAGAACCTAAAATTTTATTGGCTTCTACTTGCGCTTTCCATTCTTCTTTAGACTGACCGCTTGGCATAGGCACGTCAATCCATGGGATCAAGCTACCGGCAAGTGGCACACCAAATTGGTCTTGTGGTAAATCACTCGACGCCATCGTTTCGCTTACTATTTTATCAATTTCTAAAATAGCAGAGCTTGGGTTATCTAGTTTATCTGCAACACTTGCATGAATAGCACCCATTTGTGCAATAAGCTCTTTCATATTTCGTGCACCAGCGCCCGACGCCGCTTGGTAAGTCATTGGGCTTACCCATTCAATTAGGTCTTGCTCAAATAAACCACCTAATGCAAGTAACATCAGCGATACAGTACAGTTACCGCCCACAAAGGTTTTAACGCCTTGCTCTAAGCCTTGTTCAATAACATCTTTGTTTACGGGATCAAGCACTATAATGCTGTCCTCACTCATACGCAGTGCTGAAGCTGCATCAATCCAGTAACCATCCCAACCCGACTCTCGAAGTTTTGGATATACCGCATTGGTGTAGTCACCGCCTTGGCAAGTAACAATAATATCCATTTTAGCAAGTTCGCTAATGTCACTTGCATCTAGTAATGGTTTAGCGTCGCCTGCTATATCTGGGCCTAGTTGACCCGCTTGTGAGGTGGTGAAAAAGGTGGTGTCGATATGGGCAAAATCACTTTGCTGCTGCATACGTTCTAATAACACTGAGCCAACCATGCCTCGCCAACCGACTAATCCTACTTTTTTCATTGTTTGTTCCACTGTTTGATTCATAAAAGATGCCTTAATACATTAAAAATTAAAATTCATTGCGTGAGATTTAATTTTTATTAACGTCAAAATAACACCACCAGCGCGCTAAAACTAGTGAATAAAGTAGAACTCAAATTTTTTTCATAGTCATAAAAAAACCCTGTATTAAATACAGGGTTAGCGGTGGATTTATTCACCCCCTTACGAGGGGGATAACAATAAAATAAACGCTTAAAACTCGTAGCTGTAACTTAAGTCAAAGGTAATGCCCTGCTCTTTAGAGCGAACAATAATATCTGATTGGGTTACTTCTTGATCTTCATCGAGTAAGTTTTTAACTTTAAATTTAACTTTAGAATTAAAATCAGGGTAGTACGTGTAAACTAAATCAAGTGAATGAAATGGTTGCTCGTAAGCATCGTCACGATTAGCCACACCTGCTGCTAAAATACGCTCACCAAACACGTTATAAACAAGTGAGCTACTGTGCATACCATCAAGTGAATCGTAATTAAGTTGTAAGTTAACTACATATTGAGAGTGACCTGTCATACGCTTTTTAGGGTTAGTTAACGTACCAGCAAGTGCAGGATCGATAGACGCCTCAGAATCACTTATCGTAATGTTACCACTGGTAAATAAACCTTCTGCAGCAAACGTTAGGTCCTGAAGCCATTCAGCCTCAATACCGTAAACCTCAGCAGTTTCACCATTAATAAATGACGCAGAGTAATCTTCATCACCAATATTTAGCACAGTTTCGATAGGCGCAGTTATGTCTTTATAAAAGGCAGCTACACTAAATGAATTACCTGCTTGCCCGTAATATTCATAACGCAGGTCATAGTTTTTAATGGGACTACTTTTTATACCTGTACGGCCAAATGTTCTGATATCAGTTAACGGGTCATAATAAGTTACCGGTACAACTTCACGAAAGTCAGGTCGAACAACCGTTTCGCCATAACCTAAACGAATTTGATAATCGTCACTGCCTACGTAAGTAACTGACAATGCAGGATACCAATCATCTGTGACAATAGAACCCGCTTCAATTTTTTCAGGATCGTAAAAAGTATTTAAATCTTGCTGATCAAAAATAAGGCTCGATGTACCAATGGATGTTTGCTTAAATTCTTCATAACGAATACCACCACTGACTCTTATCCATTGATCGTAAAAAACATCAAATGACGCATAGCCGGCATCAACTTTTTGAGCGGCAATGTAATCGTCGGCATCAGGCGCTGTAGGCTCATTAAAATCAACTAAAATGGCGTTATTATTAATGAAGTCGTCTGTTAAAAACCCACTGTTATTGAGTGGATCAGCACTTCCATCATTAATTGAAATACCCGAGCCACCACTGTTATTAATAGCAAAACTTGAGGTATTAAATAGTCGCGCCCTATCAGAGAAATCGTAACCAAACTTAAACTCAACTTCCATCGCGTCAAAAGACAGTGGCAAGGTAAGGTTACCGCCGTAGGACTTAACGCGCTCTTGCATATTGGTATACGACATAATTACGCGGTTATCATCGCCGGTTATAGTAGAACCTGCATAGCTGCCATCGTTATTATAACTATCACGAAATTCAAAATCCGCACTGGTAGGAATATCTGTCGTTGCTTTAGCTTCAGTATATTGCCAATCAGCACCTATTCCCATGTAGTCTAAAAAGGTATGTTGACCAATAAATTGAGTAATATTTAACTGGCGCTCTTCGTAATTAAACGCATGGTTACGATTTGCAACGCCATCTCCTGCAATACTAAACGTAGAGCTACCTGCAGGGCTTTGCGAAATAGCAATTTCTGATTCGTCTTCATTATCAATAATATAAAGCTGTTGAGCTGAAATACTATGTGTGCCAAGCGAATAAGAAAGGCTAAGCGATCCGTTATAACTTTGCGTCTCAGTAGTTACCTGTGAATTTTTGACTGTGTTGTAGCACGAGTTAGATACATCATCTGCGGTGGCAAGCGATGTTGTACAATCAATTGAACCATCCTGGTTTTTAAGATCTTGAGTGATTACAGAACTAAAACGCTCTTCAAAATCCCACTCATTTTTATATGCACCAGCCAGTAAAAAGCCAAATTTGCCGCCAAAGTAAGACTCTTCAAAGCTGTCGCCATAATGCGCTTTAACATTATAACGAGGGTCTAACGACTCATCTTTTAGCTCATACCCACGTGGCAGTGACTTTAACAATGCATTGTTAATCGCTGTTGCTTGCTCAGCGCGGGTTTGCTCACCATCAACAAAACCTTCACGACTTACTATATTGCCAATACCAAAGTTACCACGGTATTGTGATATCGCATTGTTTAAAGCCTCTGGAATGCCCTCTTCATTACGATTATACGTAAATCCATCGCCTGATGCTGTATCGTATCCTACGCCTACTTCAAATCCTGCTGTAAATTCACTTGGCGCTGTTTTAGTTCTTATATCAATATTACCGCCACCAAACGCAGCGGGCATATCTGGCGAATACGCTTTTTGAACAGCCATACTCTCAATAATACTGGCAGGAAATATATCTAGTGGGATTACATTACGTGTTAAATCAGGGCTTGGAATATAAGCCCCATTTAATCGAGCACTTGAATAACGCTCGCCTAAACCGCGTACGTAAATAAACTTACCATCTACTAACGTCAAGCCTGTTACTCGCCTAAGTGCAGATGCAGCATCACTATCACCAGTACGCGCTAATTGTTCAGAACCTAAAATATCGGCAACAAACGCTTGGTTTTTACGCTCTTCAACAACAGCGGCTGCGCTGCCTTGTAAGCGCGTACCTACAGCAACAACTTCTTCTATTTCTTGTGAATTAGTAAACTGTTCATCCGATTGGGCGGCAATAAGGCTTGTAGACTGTGCAGCTAAGCCTAAGCCAATTGCCCAAGTAATTTGATTGAGTCTATGTTTTTTAGACATGAGAAAATCCTAATCAGGTTATACAAAAGAGGCGCCTTACGCTTAATATACAAGCCACAAGGCGCCTTTAATTAGAGGTTATAAATGCAGTACTTAGTTAGTCAGCATTGGCTGCTGTAACAGCTGCTTGAACCCATTTATACCAGCTAGAATCTGTATCCTGATCCGATACTGCACCAATGTAGTTAACGTTTTCAAAGAATGAATCTGTTGCACTTAAATCAGTGGCCGTAACCGTTACTTCGCTAGCTGCTGTGTTAGTTGCAAAACCATTATCAGCAAGAAGCACTACGTCATCCGTTAGAATTTGATTAGCACCGCTATTTTCGAACCATGCTGTTTTGGTTTGACCTTCTAATGGTCCACTTGCAAAGGTATCTGTATCAGTAAAGTTTGCAGAGCACGCCATTACAGAACTTGTAAATGAAATTTTGTCAGCTTGCTTTTCGCCGTCACCAGAGAATTGAATACACTGTGTATTTGTCGCGTTTTTCTTAATAATAACAGCGTTGTAAATACTTGAATTGAACTGATCATCAAACTTGTATGCTTGTGAAGGGTCATCATCGCGTACAGAGTTGCCATCAGTCGTAATTACAGTGACGTTTGCAACAGTTGGGTTAGAAGGAGAAACTTGCTCAGAAGATGCACCTTTAACGCCATCAGATTCAAAGCCATTGTTACCCATGTTTACAACTGTGCCGTCGTTTAACGTTACAGTACCGTGCTGGATAAATAAGTATTGAGCTTTACCCTGCCAACCAGCATCAAAGTCAAATGAATCATCTTGCGTATCTGTTACTGCAACATGTTTAAGCGTTGTAGCACCACCAAAAATTTCGATACCATCATCAAAACCTTGGTGAATATGTAAATAATCAAACTCAGAACCAGAACCTACAGCATTAAGTGTTAAAGAGTTTAAATCGTCGCCTTCACCACCAACACGTGGACCCGAACCCGCATACCAAATTTTAGCCCATTTAATATTGCCACTAGAATCTGCATTATTGTTACCACCAAAGTAACTTGTAATACCTTCTGAAGCGACGTTACATGTAGCGCCACCGCGTTCTGCATCGGTACATTGGTCAGTAATGCCGTTACCATTAATAATAATACCGCCCCAGTCAGCGTAACGTGCACCTTCGCCAGCGGTATCAAAGCGGTCAAACGCATTCGCTGATGTAAATACAACAGGCTTGTCTTGCGTACCTACAGCTTGAATTTTTGCACCGCGTGCAACGCGTAAAATAGCTTCACCTGAACCAAAAGCTAACACCGCACCAGGCTCAACGGTCATCGTTGGACCATTCGCTGGAATTTCAAAACCATCAACCGTGCTGCCGTCTTCGCCAATTTGCAGGGCGTCATCAAAAACGTGAACACCGCCGCCTGGCAATTCTTTAAACGTAATGTTATTTGTAATAGAAATTGTTTTGCTAGCAAATGAGTCATTATATAAACAGTCAATTCCGCTAACGACACCCGTTACCGTACCTGCATCTGATTCATAGCTTGCACATTCAGCGTCTTCATCAGCCGTTGAACCCGCTGTATTATTTGAATTATTAACACTGTTATCTGTTGTAGAGCTGTTATCGTTTACAGTGGGTGTAATTTCGATATCGCCGCCACAGCCAGCTAGAGTCATTGCAGTTGCTACTAGGCTGACCTTGAATAAATCAGATAATTTCATTGTTCACTCCGTTAAAGTATTTAATTATTTTGTTAGCGTATTAAGTAAAAACTTAAGTCACTTTAAAGCACGATACTCATGCATTAAGGTGACTTGAGTTATCGAATGCAGGTAAGATACTGTAGTGATATGACAAAGTAGTTACAGTTTGATAACCGTAAGATGACAATGTTAACTTTCATAAAATCAATTGGTTACTTTTTATAGCAACAAAAAAACCGCCATGAGGCGGTTTGGTATTGCGATTATGAAATGGCTTTATAATTCCTACTTATACGTTTGCAGGAATTAGTAAAATTTACAGTAGTGCTGTTCTAAGTGTTTCTGCATGCACTTTCTCGCGCTTTACATATTTAATC
Source organism: Pseudoalteromonas sp. NZS100_1 (assembly GCF_015864285.1). NCBI lineage: Bacteria > Pseudomonadati > Pseudomonadota > Gammaproteobacteria > Alteromonadales > Pseudoalteromonadaceae > Pseudoalteromonas > Pseudoalteromonas sp. NZS100_1. The sequence goes on along the minus strand of NZ_JADYXN010000007.1, from coordinate 184,368 downwards.
CATTGCTGCGCTAAACGCTGTGATTTTTTATGTTTTTCGGCTTGTTCAAACGCTAAAATAGAGGCATCAAAATTTTGTAAGTTGTACTGTGCCATACCCAGTGCAACAAATGCATTTGATTCAAAATCAAGTGAGCCTTTATTAAGTGCTTTACGCGCTGCATCGGCTGCTTCCTCGTATTGCTCGGTATTAACGTAAACTTCAGCTAAGCGTTGGTCATATTTACCACTGGGTGATAAATCGGCTGCTTTTACAAAGTATTTTATTGATTTTTCGTCTTCTTTTGCTTGGATCATCGCCTCTGCTACAAAGGCATAATTTTTAGCATTTTGCTCTGCAATCCCTTTTTCAATCGCATCGCTCATAACGTCTGCGGCTTTAAATGCTAAGCCGTTATATAAATACACTTGTGCTAATTGGCGTAAATCAGATTTAGAGGTTAAAAATCCTTGCTGATAAGCTGCTTCAATTACGGCTAACTGTTGTTTTTCTTGTCCTGTTTCGCCATACATACCCGATAACTGCACCCAATACTCTGGTTTGTTATAAAGTTTTACTAAGCGCTCAAGTACAGCAACTACTTTAGCTGTTTTATTAAGTGAGTAGTACATGGCACGTTGTAGCACTAACCAATTCTCTTTAGGCGCTTTGCCTTCATTATCGCTCAGTGCAATAACCTGAGATATATACTCAAGCCCTTTCTCATAATCTTTTAACTGATAATAAGTTTGGGCTCTTAACAAGTAATAAGCTTCTGTTTTAGGCTTAGTGTTAATAGTGTCCCAGTCATCTAAAAATGCGATAACTTTAGTGTAATCACTATTAGCCATAGCTAGTTGCGCTAAACTAAAGGTAGTACTTAAACGAAGCGACTCAGGAATGGCTTCCTCTGCTACGACCTTTTCAAACGAAGCTATCGCTTTTGGTAAATCGTTTTCGTTGTAATAAATAAAGCCATAAAAGTTATGCATCATCGCAATTTCGTACGAGTTCATGCTTGAAGCTCGCTCTTGAATGCTATCAAGCGCTTCAAGGCCTGCTTTAACATCGCCATCATCAGCGAGTTTTTGTGCACGTGCGAGTTGGCTGTAGACCTTTTCGCGAAGCGCTGGTACACGTTTTGTTTTTTGCTCTTGTTCTGCATATGCCGTAGCTACATTTAGCCCTGGTATCAGGCTTAGAGCACTTGGTGTAACAATACTTGTACTGATCGCAGCGGTACAAAATAGTGTTAATTTTAAAAATTTAGCTGTAGGGCTTAATTTCATAACAGATTTAATAAATAGTTTCATAATCGCCTCGCATTACTGTCCGTATACTCGTGGTTAATTACTAAATTAACCGCTAATTTGGAAAGATATTTTGTTCTGAACACCCGCAACTTCAACGGCTTCACCGTTAACTACGCGTGGTTTATATTTAAATTTAAGTGCTGCATCCATCGCGGCTCTATCAAAGAGTGACTCAGGCTCTGCTTTTATTACTTGTGGGTCGCGTACAGTGCCTTGTTTAGTTACTATAAATTCAACAATAACGTAGCCTTCGATACCTCGCGATAATGCGCGACGAGGATAAACAGGCGCCACTTTAACAATGGGTAAATACTCACCATCACTTGTTTCAAGTGCTAACCCGCCGGCTAAATTTACATCCGCATCAACGTTTGCACCAAAGTCAAAGTTGTTAGCATTAGCTGTAGCATCACTATTTTGCATTTGCGGTGATTCCATTGGTGGTGGCGGCTCTTTTGGTGTTGGTGGCTTTTGTGGCTTACGCTCTTTTTTTTGTACGGTTTCTTCTTTTTTCAAGCGAACAAAATCAAGTACGTTACCCTTTACCGGATCCGTCATAGCGCCTTCACCGCCAGTGATCAGTGCCTGCATGCCTAAAAACAACATAAAGGTCACTACACCGGCTATCACTAATGCAACTAAATATCGCAACATAACTAGCCCTTAAGACGCATCTTGTGCGGCAATTGATACATCAAATGCGCCCGCCGCGCGCGAGGCATCCATCACCTTTATTAACATTTCGGTAGTGGCTTTTTTATCCGCTTGAATCACAACGCTACCTTGTGGATTTTCTGCTTTTAGACGCTCGATATTGGCTTGTACTGCGCGTACATCAATTTGACGTTTATTAATCCAAATTTCACCTGTATCTGAAATCGCGACGAGGATATTTGCACGCTCTTTTTTCACAGCAGTTGCGGCTTCTGGGCGGTTAACATCAATACCGGCTTCTTTAACAAAAGAGGCAGTTACAATAAAGAAAATAAGCATGATAAATACAACATCTAGCATTGGGGTCATGTTTATTTCTTCAGCTTCATCTTCTTGAAATAGGTTTCCTAACGGGGCTCTCATTTTTATTCTCCTAGGATGAGCGACTTTATAGAAGCCGCTTATCAAAATTTTGCTTAATGGTCTAAAACCATGCTGTCTTGTAGTAGTTCTACTTCGCGCTTAGCTTTTCGTTGTAAATACGTTGAGGCAAATACCCCAGATAACGCACCTACCATGCCTGCCATTGTCGGGATAGTTGCTTTAGATACCCCTGATGCCATTGAACGGGCACTCCCTGTGCCGGTAATTGCCATTACATCAAACACTTCTATCATGCCCGTTACAGTGCCTAACAAACCAAGTAGTGGGCACAAGGCAACCATCACATTAATCAAAGAAAGATTGGTGTTTAAGCGCATGCCTGCTCGCGATATCATCGCTTCGCGTATTTGCTCTGCGTTCCAACTATTACGTTCTGCACGGTTAATCCAATCGGTTTTCACACCCTGTTTATAGCTTCGAAAACCGTTGAAAAAGTAAATAAATCGCTCGAGTATCAATAACCACATCGCGAAGATTAACACCCCGATGACCAAGAGAACTTGGCCACCAGTGTCGAGAAAATCACGGATAGCATTGATTGAATCAATCAATAGCACCATGGTTTATGCTCCCTTCTCGCTACGCTCTGCAATAATACCGGCGCTCTGCTCTTGAATAGTCAACAAAATATTTTTAGCGCGCGTATTAAGTAAGGTGTATAAAAATACCGTTGGTATTGCTACCACTAAGCCTAGTACCGTTGTTACTAGTGCTTGAGAAATACCACCTGCCATAAGCTTAGGATCCCCAGTACCAAATAAGGTGATTGCTTGGAATGTATTGATCATGCCTGTTACCGTACCTAATAAACCTAACAGCGGTGCAACAACAGAGATGATTTTGATAAGTGTTAAATTACGCGTCACTTTTGGCATTTCACGTAAAATAGCTTCACTTAATTTAAGCTCAAGTGTGTCGTGTGAAACACTCGGAAATTGATCTTTTACTTTCATTACACGTCCAAGCGGATTGTCATCACGTGCAACTGTATCTTTAAGCTGACGACGAATTTTACCGCCCATAATCAATAATGAGAAAAAACGCTCTAGTGATATAAGGAGTGCAATAACACCCACGCCTAAAATCACATAACCAACAGTGCCACCTTGATGAACACGTTCTTGTGTATCGGGTGCTTGAACTAATAAACCAAGAATAGAGCCGCCTGTTGGGTCAAGTGCGAATTGCACCACACCGCTTTTAGTGCTTTGAAGATCGTCTGCCGTTGCGGTAAAGCGCGATACGGGTTGGCGAGTTAATTCACTCAAAGAATTAGTCGAGGAATTAAACTCTAAATACTTACCGTTTGATATAAGGTTAAATGCACCCACTCGCACAACTTCTTGCTGTGCTTTAGTACCGCCTTCAACAATGACACTTGCGTTAAAACGACTTACTTTACCTTGCTCGGTCATTTCGCGCTGTAGTTCAAACCATACTTTTTCAATATCTTCTATTGAAGCAAGTTTTGAAGTTGAACCCATTTTTTGAGCAAGGTCATCCATAAACGTACTACGCCCAGCAATCTGGGAAGATATAATTGATGTCGCAAACTTATTACTAGAATCACCTGCTACTTGCTGTAACACGCCAAACAATTCTTTAAGGGAACCCATTCGTTTAGAAAGCGTGTCTGTTAAGTTAGCAAGTTTCACTTCGTTTTCTTCAAACTGCGTTTCTAAGCGCTCAGATTCCACCAGCATTTGATTACGCTTTGCTTGGGTATTTTTAAGCGTTTGTACTTGCTCGTTTTGACGAGCAGTAAACTCTTGTTCGCGCTGCTTATTTTGCTCGCTTTGAGCTGATTGACCATTTTCGAGCGTTTTAAGTAATGAATCTAGGTTCATTGGCTCTGCCGCTATACTTGCACCAGTAATGCTTAGGCTTGCAGCAAAAAGAGCTATTTTTGTCATTTGAGTAAACAATTTCATTTTTAACCTCTTATTCTGCTGCATGTACTGGCAGAGTTAACATATCTGGGGCAAGTTGCTTACGCGCAATACGTAAGCCTTTATTAATTTGGCTTATTGTAGAGTCTGGTAATGCTTCAAATGATTTTGTCTCTGCATTCCAACTACCTGCTTTTTTACCATCGCGTGTTAAGTAAATAAGCTCTAAACGGCCAATGCGTAAAAAATCGACTTCACGCTCTTTGTCATCCACGTTTAAAAGTGCGGTATAGGCTTCAATAGTGCGCCCGTAGTCTACTTCTACTTGATAGGCTTCGAGTACACGGCGAAATTTTTCACTTGAATTGATATCTGCACGATTCATCATTTCATTTAAAGATGTAACGCGCTTAGTGCGCTCATCAGCTAAAAATGGAATATCTAAAGATACAAACTGCTCAAGGCCTTCAATCATTCTAAGCATTAGCGGCGTAATTTGACGTTCAATAATAGAAACCTGATCCATAGACAGGTTTAAAGATTCCATCTCTTCTACTTGATTATTTAACTGTTTAGTTAGCTGAGCGTTGTAAACAGCTAAACCGTCAATTTCTTTATTGAGGGTTTTAAATTGCTGTAAACGTCCTTGCATTGAATCTGCAATCTTGTCTATTTTTGTTTGTGATTGCGCAGCTGATTTATTAATTTCACTGCTTTTATCAATAACCTTATCTAAATCGTTTGCGTGTACTGCTGCACTTGCGGCCACAATACCAGCTAAGATTAATGGTTTAACGCCTTTCATCGCATACACCTTTACTCGTTAGTTAGCGGATTTGCTAGTTTGTTTTTTTAGGTCATAAACTTTGTTATATAAATAATTTATGACTTAATAATTTCAATGAGCAGGAGTTTATAGATGAAACATGACAAGGATGTTGCGCAAAAAAGTCGCTTTTATGACAGTGGTAATAATTAAGACTTACGAGGGGGTTTTAACGGAAATAAGGGTACTTACTAATCAAATACCCTTTATTGAGAAGATGAAAGAAGGTGACTAGTTTAAAATTGAATTAATTTGATCAAAAGAGTATTGCCAATCGGTGTAATTTATTTCAATTGGGTATGCTTTATTACCTTTAATAAGCACTAGTGAGGGAAAACCTTGGATTGGTAGTGTACGAACAAAGGATAACTCAGCTTTAAATTCATCATTAAGCTCGCTTGACGTTAGCTGCACGGTAAACTCATTTTTATCTAAGCCAATCTTTTCAGCCAAACTAATTAATGTACTTTCATCTGACGGGTTTTGCGCATTTAGGTAATAAGCATTTTGAATTGCAGCCACCATTTGAGCTTCTTTATCCGCTTTACGCGCTATAAGTGCGGCTCTACATGCGGGATACGTTGAACGCCTTGGCTGGCAATTGCGCCAAAAATCATAATTAAATTGAGTGCCTAGCTGCGCTGAAATTTTATGCCAAGTCCCCTCAAGCATCTCTTTCATATTTTGTGGCATTGGGTCTTGGCTATCGGGTGCTAGGCCACCTACTCTATATTCTATTGCCACTTTACCAGCAAGCTCTGATTTTAGCTTAAGCCAGGTTGGTGAGTAACCCCAACACCAACTACACATTGGGTCATGAACATATATTAATTTACTTTGAGACATATTAATCCTTCAACTAGTTCGAGACGACACTATTACGACCAGCAGCCTTTGCACTATAAAGAGCTTCATCAGCTTGTTTTAACGAATCATCATAATCAGTTACTTTATTTACTTGGGAAATACCAATGCTACAGGTGATTGAAATACGCTGCTTGTCATCAGTAAATATAACGTGCCCTGCAACAGCCTCTCGAAATTTGTTTGCTATTACAGTGGCTGTAGCAACAGTAACCTGCGGTAAAATAACAACAAACTCCTCACCGCCATAACGGGCCTTTAACGCAGTTGCCAAAAACTGAGATTCAAGGAGCTTGGTAAATTCAATCAATACCGTATCACCAAAATCGTGACCATGCGTATCGTTTAAAGATTTGAAGTTATCTAAATCAATTAACAAAATTGAAAAAGGTAAGTACTGCTCTGGGCGTGTTTGGGCAAGCTTTAAAAAATGAGAGGTAATGAAACGTCTGTTTGCTATACCAGTAAGGGGGTCGGTATAAGCATCTTGTTTTTGCTCGAGCGTAATATCGGCAATAGCCATGTGGCTTTTATGCCTAAAATACTCACCAATAAATGAGAATAAAAACACCATAGAAAAGGACGCTATAAATCGTGTTTTTTCTACGTCGCCATAGCTAACTTGACCAAAATCAGGGCCGTATAAAATAACAATACAAGAAAACAGTAAAGTAAAACCTAACCAAGCACCTAATCTGACCCCTAAAGATGCAAACGTCACTACAGGATAAAACATTAGCCAATATAGCGCGGTGTTGTCTTTACCACCGGTATAAACAAGTGCAACAAACATCATGCACACAATGCTCATACTTATTAATGCCACTACTTGAAGATTACCCGTTCTTATAAAGTAGATAGAACAGCTTATATTTGTAATGTTAACGATAATTAATGAAGCAGTGAGTATCGGTGAGTAAACCTTATAATTCAAAAACACTAATACAGCAATCACCACAATTGATATCCCAATCATGGTAAATAAAGAAAACGCTTTGCGTTGCATGTCTGAGCTATAAACACTGTCGATATTTATTAGACTGAGCCAGTTTGGTTTATTTACATTTTTTTTAGTCATTAATTTTATACTTTAAACTTTTGAACCATATTTTCTAAAGCACTAAACTGCTGTTTTAGTTTGGTACATTCGTTAAGTGTGTCATTTAAGTTAGCCTTGCCTTGTATAGAAAGCGCACTAATTGTTTGAATATCAGTATCTAATAACTTAACAACTTGGTTTTGCTCATCGGTTGCACTGGCTACAGAATGATTTGCATCGTTAATTTGCTTAATAGCTTGTATAACATGACTCATTAAATTGCCGACGGCATCTGCTTGTTGTACGCTTTTTTCACTGTCTTGAAGGCTTGTTTTCATAAGCTCTACAGCAAGGTTTGAGCCTTTTTGTAACTGGCTCACCGTGTCTTCAATTTCTTGCGTTGATTGTTGAGTGCGGTGTGCTAATTGGCGTACTTCATCTGCTACAACGGCAAAACCGCGTCCTGCCTCTCCTGCTCTAGCGGCTTCTATTGCTGCATTTAGTGCCAATAGATTAGTTTGCTCGCTTACACCTTTAATAACTTCAAGCACTTGCCCAATACTGGCTGTGTGCGTATTTAAACTATTTATAGTTTGCTGAGCTTTCTCCATATTAGCTGAAAGCTGGTGGATGGTTGTAACACTGTGACTTAATGCTTCTTGGTTTTGTGTTGAGTGCTCATCTGCATTTTTAGCAAGCTGAGATGCACTCTCTGCATTATTTGAAATATCCATTGATGTAGCTGAAAACTGGTTAATAGCCGCTGCAACACTATCGGTTCGTTTACTTTGATCATCATACATAGACAGCGATGAATGTGTTTGTGATACCAAGCTCTCAATTGCTGTATCTAATTGCTCTGTGGACTCTTTTACTTGCTCTATTGAATGCTGAATTTTTTCGATAAAAATATTAAATGAATGGCTTAAGTCGCCAAACTCATCATCATTTTCAACGGTTAAGCGCCTTGTTAAATCGCCTTCGCCTTGTGCTATATCTTTAATGGCATCGTTTAAACGGTTCATAGGCTGCATTAAATAGCGTAATAAAAGCTGCATCATAATAATGATAGTAATAATCCCTATCACCATAAATACAGCCGCAGTTTGGCCAAAGTTAGAAACGCTGACATACGCTTTATCTTTATCTATAACAACACCTAGGTACCAATCTACGTTTTCAATACCACTAATTTTTGTAAACGAAATAAGTTTAGACTCTCCGTTTATCTCGTATTGGGTAAACTCACTTTGCAAGGGCGTATTAGTACCAAAAATATCTGATGTATTTTTTAAGTTTAACTTAGCATTAGGATGGCTTAACACTTGACCTTTGTTATCGAGTAAAAAACCATAACCGAGACCTAAAAAATCAATATCGTTAATAATTTTAGTCACTGTTTGCATATCAATATCGGCACCTGCAACGCCGCTAAACTGGCCATTTTGTAGCATGGGTACTACCGCTGAAATTGTAAGCTCGTTAGTTGTTACATCAATATAGGGAGTTGTAAAAGCGGTATTTGATTTGTTTTCGACTAATTTATACCAAGGGCGAGAGGTCGCATCAAAATCAGCAGGTAAAACAACTGATTGATCGTTTAATATAAACGTGCCGCTGGATTTACCTATATACGTATTTTTAAAGCTTCCGGCAAGCTCTGCAGTATTTAATTGTGAAAGGGTGAGTGCTTTAGAATCATTAGCTTTATGGGTTTTAGCAATTGATATAACAATCGCCAACTTTGCATTTAACCAACTCGCTATATTTTGTGAAACAGATTCGGAATTTTGTTGTAATACTAGGCTTAACTGCTGCTCTGTTTGCTTACGCATCGCAATGTAGTTATTAAAAGTAAATAACCCTAGCACCAAAACCAAAATTAAAGAGGCTGCAATAGTCACTTTGGAAGTAAATTTCAACGAGTTAAGCATATACATCCTTTTTATTATTTATCTTTATTATCCATACAGTTTTAGCAAAAATTTAGCTAAATGTCCTAATAAATAAGGCTTGCGACTAGGTTATTAGATAAAAATAAGGATAAAGGATTAAAAAACAAAAGGCTGTAGGGGGTAACTGACTAATATTGAAATAAATTGTGACTCGTATTAATTTCTTGTGGAACGTTCCTATTAAATATAGCTTTATAAGTGACTGAATACGTATTCAGTCACTCTTGTATAGTCTATTATTTCCACTTGTTTGCTAAGCGAACAACATTTAATCCGTACCATGCAATAAATACATAACATAGCATTGGAACAAAAAAGCTTTGCTGTATATTTACTGTGTCAGCTATAAACCCTTGCAGTAATGGTACAAGTGCACCACCTACAATAGCTAAGCACAACCAACCAGAACCCTTACTGGTCAATGATCCTAGTCGCTCGATTGCAACTGAAAATATAGTCGGGAACATAATTGAGTTAAATAAACCAATTGCCAGTACTGAATATAAAGCGACGTCACCTTGAGTAAAAATGGTGATCAGCAATAGCGTAATAATACTAAATGCATTAAATGCGATCGCCTTAGAAGGCGCTATTTTTTGTAATAATACAGAGCCAATAAAACGCCCTACCATTGCCCCGCCCCAGTAATAACTAATAAGTGCAGCCGCAGTATGCTCTTCAAGTCCTGCTATGTGCGCCTCACCAAAATAGTTAACTAAAAAGCTGCCAATGGCAACCTCCCCACCTACATAACAAAATATAGCAAGTACACCCATAGTTAAGTGAGGTGCTTGAGTTAATGAACGAGATTCTACTGCAGCATTATTTTCCTCTTTATGGGCTTCAATTTCTGGAAGCTTTATAAAGGCAAATATAATAGCGATAAGTAATAAGGCACCAGCGAGCATTAAATAAGGCACTTTTACAGACTCAGCAGTTGCTGCAGAAGCAGCTAGGCTACCTGCTGTACCAAAAAATAATAAACCACCTACATAAGGCCCAACGGTAGTACCAAGCGCATTAAGTGCTTGTGCCAAATTTAAACGAGAAGAAGCTGTTTTTTCGCTCCCAAGAGCTGCAACATAAGGATTGGCAGAAACCTGAAGCACCGTTACACCAGCGGCAAGTACAAATAAAGCGCTCAAAAATAGCCAATATTCATGTACTACAACAGCAGGATAAAACAACATACAGCCAATTGAAGCCACAATTAAACCAGTTAAAATCCCTTTTTTGTAACCAAACTGCTTAACTAAAATCCCCGCAGGGATAGAAACAATAAAATAAGCACCAAAAAAGCAAAACTGTACTAGCATCGCTTCAAAAAAGCTTAAATCAAATACGCCTTTTAATCGTGGTATTAGTACATCGTTTAAAACAGTAATAAAACCCCATAAAAAAAATAGGGTCGTCATTGCAGTCAGTGGAAACAGATAATTTTTATTTGGCTGTTCGTTGACCGCGAATGATTGATTTGTATTTATTTCACTCACGTCGTTTTCACTCCATTAACAAGTTGAAAACGATTCTACATGTTTATATATAAATTAGTCAGCGCAACAAAGGAACGTTCCAATTTTATGGTTTGCATTGAGTATTTTTCGTATTAATAATACGCTCTATCTCGCCACTATTATGAAACTGATAAAGCCCTTCATTTATGTCCTCTAAGACTAAAAGCCAGTTAGGTGTAAGCTTACTAATAGCAAAATATAAAGGGTTGTATTGCAGAGGAATGCTTTCTTGCTCAATAGAAGAAAGCAAAGATTGTTTTTCAGGTTTAGTTAAAGAAGAATAAGTTACTGAGAATTTAAGAACTTGAGGGTCGCCTATAATCAAATCAACACGCTTAGCAACCAGTAGCTGAACAAGTTGTAAATCATCAACAGAGGTAATAATTTCAAACTCATTATTATCCATCATGGCATCAAACTCAGGTGTGTTTTGATACCCACGAACAACCCCAATTTTTTGTCCTTTGAGCGACTTTAAATTTCCAGTAAAACGATCCTTATCGCCTTTCCTTTTTAAAAATGCAATTTCGCCACCTTTAAACGAATTAGATAAACCGAGCAATTCTCGACGTGTTTTACCATTAACATAATCGGAGGGGGCTGTATCTTCTATAAAGTATTCAGGCATTAATATATCAGCTTTGCCTAGTTCTACATTTCGTACAGCTCTTGCCCAAGGCAAAAATTCAATATATACGCTGTAGCCCTTACTATTTAACAAGGCAATTGAAAATTGATAAACCCAGCCTTTATTACATAAATTATTACCAATATAAGGAGGCCAATCGAGTGTGGCTAAATGGAGTGTTTGTTTGGGGTTGTTCGCTTCATAGAGCACTCCTGATTTGTGGTAATGTCCAGTTAAAACATGTTGAGTACCATTTTGATAATACTCAACTGATGTTTCAGCAAAACAATTACTACTTGTCAGTAATAATATAAAATAAAACAAGCGCATTCTAGTATCTATTTATGATTTATAATGTTTTTAAGTTTAGCCAAAACTAACATTTTTGCACAAATAAACCTCAATTAATCAGATGCTTTTTGCCATTTCATTTTATTGTTCGTATCACGAGAGCTAATAATAGTATCGTCACTACTCTCAACGCCGCCTAATTTAGCTAAGCGATCATACAAAACAACATTACAGGTAGCCGCTAAGTTCATGCAGCCAATAGTTGGAATATATACCACTTCATCACACCACTTTAAAACGTCTTTTGGCACAGAGCCATCTTCAGGGCCAAAAACATAAAACGCATTTTCAGGATGCTTAAACTCAGGTAAAGGTGTTGCACCTTCAATAAGCTCAATAACAACAACCGTTGCGCCCTCTGGTTTTACCGCTTCTAAACTATTGGTTTCAGTTAAAGGGATACGCTCAAGTGCGTTCTTAGTATCGGTATGAAACTTTTTAGCGTTTAAGTAACGGTTACCGGTAAAAAACACTTGTTTGGCGTCGTAACACCCTGCTGCACGCAATACACCGCCAACATTAGTCGGGCTTTTAGGATTGATTAAACCAATTACCGCTTGTTGTTTGCTCATTACTCAGCGTCCTTTGTTGGCCACTCTGCAATGTACAAATCAAAGTCGTCTAGCTTTACATCGCAATCTTTTACTGTTTTGTCTTTTACAGAAATCCCTAATTCGTGCATTTTTGTTTTATCGCCATTGTTTAATAACGGATGCCAAGAAGCCAAACCCCGGCCTTCATGTAAACGACGGTAGCTGCAGCTTTGTGGCATAAAAAAGATGTCTTTAAGGTTTTCTTTTGTGAGTTTTACACAAGAAGGAACAAGCGTTTGGCGGTTTTCGTATTCGCTACAACCACAGGTGTTGTTATCAAGATACTGACATACAATATTAGTAAATATTAATTGCTCACCTTCGCGTAACTGATCGGTGGCGGTAAATTCGTCTTCATCTTCGCTATCAATAAACGTATTTAAACAACATTTTCCGCATCCATCACAAATGGCTTCCCATTCGTTTTGACTCATGTCGCTTAAGCTTTTTTTAAGCCAAAATTGTGTATTTGCTAATTGTTGATCAAACATAGTTTACTCGTGCCCCGCTAAAGAGCGCGCATTCTACCGTATTGCTGTAAATGGCGCAAAGCCAATACCCTTTCAAAGTACAGGCTTTGCGCTACAAATTAGCTTTGAGATTTAACCCAACGCTTAATTTTTTCCTCAAGGATTGGCATTGGCAATGCGCCATCAATTAATATTTGCGTGTGGAACGCTTTAATATCAAATTTATTGCCGAGTTCTTTTTTTGAATAATCACGTAGTTCTTGAATTTTAAATTGACCTAACTTGTAAGAAAGCGCTTGGCCTGGCCATGCAATATAACGCTCAACTTCAGCAATTACATCACTTTTAGCCATAGATGAGTTAGCAAGCATGTAATCAATACCCTGCTGACGCGTCCACCCTTTTGCATGAAAACCAGTATCAAGCACTAAACGCATTGCACGTAATTGCTCGTCTGATAAACGCCCGTACCACATGTATGGGTCGGTAAATAAGCCTAGCTCTTTGCCTAAACTTTCTGCGTAAAGTGCCCAACCTTCTGCAAATACGGTGTAACCACCAAATTTGCGAAAGTCAGGTAAGCCGTCTATTTCTTGTTGCAGGGCTATTTGAAAGTGATGACCTGGCGCTGCTTCATGAATAGATAAGGTTTCGAGTAAAAATTTCGGCTGTGCTTTTAAGTTATAGGTATTGATATAAAAAATGCCTGGGCGAGAGCCATCAGGTGCAGGAGATGCATACGACGCACCTGCAGCCGACTGCGCTCTGTAAGCTTCAACCGCTTTTACAACGTAAGGTGCTTTTGGTGCTATGTTAAAAAGCAGAGGCAAACGCGCATCTATTTTTTTCTTAACGTTTTCATATGCCGCAATTAGCTCCTCAGGCGTATTATAGTAAAACTCGTCTGAATTACGTAAGTGGTCAAAAAATTCAGATAACTCGCCTTTAAAGCCTACGGTTTCCTTTACTTTTTTCATTTCGCTTAAAATGCGCGACACTTCACTTAAACCAATCTCATGAATTTCGTCTGCAGATAAGCTAAGCGTCGTGTTTTTCTTAATTTGGTATTCGTACCATGCTTTACCGTTTGGTAAATCACTATAACCAACGCTCTCACGGCTATTTACAATATACTGATTAGCTAAAAAGTCACTCATGCTTTTATAAGCCGGTACTAAGTGCTGCATAATCAGTTCGCGATACTGCGCTGTAATTTTTTGCTTTTGCTGTGCGCTAAACGAGTCTGGTAATTTTTTAATTGGTCCCCAAAATAGTGAGTCTTCAGCATTTTTAACTACATGAGCTGCAAATTGTGGCTGCAGTTTTTCAGCAAGTGGTTTTGGTAACGTAATACCTAGTTTAATGCCTTGCGCCATTGAACGCTCTACACTAGCTAGCCACTTTACAAAACCTTCGCTGCGCGACATAAAAGCAGTGTAATCTTCAACTGTATTAAACGGCTGAGCACTTTGACCTGAACCAAAACCTGCAAAGGTGTTATGCGCACCCGCCATTTGGTTAATTGGTAGTAAATAATCAGGAAACTGCATGCCCTCTAATTTTAGTGCAAGGTCGCGCTCTAATATTTCAAAACTTAAAAGCGACTGCCCTGTTAACTGTGCTTTATCTATAAAGTTTAAACGCTGTTGATATTTTTTATAAAAAGCCGCTTTTTTAGCTCTATTTTCTTTTGAGATTTCTGGCGTAAATTGATCGTTAAACTCGTTACGGCCACTATACGTTGCGCTTATAGGGCTATATGTAAGCGATTCATCGTAATACTGTGCAACAAGTACATCGAGCTGTTGCTCTGCCGAAAGCTCTGAAACAATACCTGCCGATGCGTTAACTGTGTTTAGCTGCGCACTGGTGTTAGTGTGTGTACTAAGCTCAGTATTCATACAGCCACTTAAAGCAAACATAACGCCACTGGCAACTAATGCTAATTTAATTGATTTCATGATAATCCTTTTTAATATCGTTGTTCAATTATGCGCATTAAATCGTGCTTAATAAAGAAATTACGATAGATTGCATTCATCGTATTAAATTTGCACTTTTATCTGAACTTGTTACATTTCTATTAATTCAAATATGATTTAAAAGAAAAATAAAATGAAAAAACGACTACTCAGTACCTCTATTGCCTTACTTTGCTTAACCACTTTTAATACCCATGCCGTTACTTACTTATCGGCTAAAGCCATGGTTGATGTTGAAGATGGCAAGCTCATTAAATCCCCCTTAATTACTATTAATGATGGCGTAATTACAAACATTGAACAAAATAAAAAACCAACGCTGACTAAAGATGATAAATATATTCAACTACCTGATTTAACCCTTATGCCAGGTTTGATGGATATGCATGTGCATTTAACCAGCGATCCAACGGTTCCACGCAGTGAACGTTTAGGCCAGTCAGTTCCTAGAATGGCAATTAAAGCGGCTTATTTTGCTAAAAAAACCTTAGAAGCCGGATTTACAACAGTTCGTAATGTTGGCGCAGAAGGTTACAGCGTTATAGCGGTGCGTGACGGCATAAATGCGGGTGACATAGTTGGCCCTCGTATTTGGGCTGCGGGGCCATCACTCGGAATTACCGGCGGGCACTGTGATAACAACCGCCTACCTCCTGAGCTTAAATATACTTCAAGTGGCGTCGCAGACGGTCCATGGGCTGCGCGTATAAAAGTACGCGAAAACATTAAATACGGGGCAAACGCTATTAAGTTTTGCGCCACAGGTGGAGTATTTTCAAAAGGGACTAAAGTAGGTGCACAGCAGTATTCTTTTGAAGAAATGAAAGCCATTGTTGATGAAGCCCATATGCGAGATTTACCTGTTGCAGCTCATGCACACGGTACAAGCGGGATTAAAACAGCCATTAAAGCAGGTGTTGATAGCGTAGAGCACGCCAGCTTTTTAGATGACGAAGCCATAGCCCTTGCCAAAGAGCATGGAACTTGGCTTTCTATGGATATTTATAACACCGAATACACGCTAACTTATGGCGAGCAAAACGGCGTAGGCGAAGAAAATCTAAATAAAGAACGCCAAGTTTCTAAAAGGCAACGTGATAGCTTTAGCCGTGCTGTAAAAGCGGGTGTGAAAATGGTCTTTGGAACGGATGCAGCAATTTACCCGCACGGAGATAATGCAAAACAGTTTAGCCGCATGGTTGAATTTGGTATGACAGAGCTGCAAGCCATTCAAGCATCGACTATTAATAGTGCAAAGCTATTAAAAATGGACGATCAGTTAGGGCAAATTAAAACCGGATTTGCTGCTGATATAATTGCTGTGAAAGAAAACCCGCTTAAAAACATTAAAACCTTAGAGTCAGTACCCTTTGTAATGAAAGCCGGTGTCGTTTATAAAAAATAATAGTAAATGCTAAACAAGTTGACCTTTGGGGGTTAAAATTTTATTTAGTAAGGCTAAGATTACTTAGTCTTACTAGCCCCCTTAATTCCCATAAAAGGAACGAGATAACCTTATAAAACTTCTTTTTGATTATTAATCATCCAAACAGTTCTATTTAATCAAAAAAAATGAACTTTTTATTCACTTTAAAAACAATAACCATTATCATTCGCGCAAATTCAATAACGCGAATAGTTATCACTCTATGAAAACGTTTAAGTACTCTCTTATTACTCTTGCTTGTTTAAATGCAAATATGGCATTTGCCGAAAATACTATAGCTGACTCTGATATTGAACGTATCAGCGTATACGAAAAACAAAATCGCGTGGTGATGAGCTCAGGTCTTGCGACTAAATCAGACATGTCTTTAATGGAAACACCTGCACCGGTTGTTATTATTGACCGTGAACTTATTGAATCTCAAGGTGTAGATAGCCTACAAGATTTAGTTAGAAACGTAAGTGGTTTAACACAAGCAGGTAATAACTACGGTATTGGTGATAACTTAGTAATTCGTGGCTTAGACGCAAACTATACCTACGATGGTATGTATGGTGGTGCTGGTTTAGGCAATACATTTAATCCAACTCGTTCGCTTACAAATGTTGAATCTGTTGAGGTTTTAAAAGGCCCTGCAACCGGTTTATATGGCATTGGTAGTGCAGGTGGCGTAATTAACCTAATTGAGAAAAAGCCAGAGTTTGAAGAAAAACACAAAGTATCGGCTGAGCTTGGCCAGTGGGACAGCTACTCGTTATCGTTTGATAGCACTAACGCGATAACAGATGATTTAGCATATCGTGTAATGGCTAAAACAGCGTCAAGTGACGGTTTTCGTGATTTAAAAGAAGATCGCGACGAAATTTACACCTCGCTTAAGTACGTGCTTAACGATAGACAAAACATCATGCTTTCTGCTGCATACATTAAAGATGAAATAGCGGTTGATTCTATTGGTCACCCTATTCGTATTTACAATGCAGAAACTGCAAACGGTTTAAGTGCGGGTGAAGTAACGGGGGCTGATTTAGTAAACGATCCGACAGGAAGTGGCGTACAGTTAAGTGACGCACAGCGTGACCAGCTAGCTAATTCGCTATCTGCATCTGATGGTTTAACACCTTATAGCTTTGGCACAAACGGTATTATTTCACCAATGGCTGATGATAACGAAGGTGAAGAGCTGCGTTTTAAATTAACGCATAACTATTACATTACTGACGATTTGTTTTTAAACCAGCAACTACAGTACCGTAATTACACTTCAAGCTTTGCGCGCCAAACAGGTGCTTATAACTACGTGTATTCAACGCGCGATTCAATTATAAATAACGACCCTCGAGCGCCTTTAGTTGAAGACGGTGTTCTTTATCCGTATGCAGCACGCCGACAAGAATATCGCCAAGTAGAAGCCGATGAAAAGTCGTGGCAGTACTTTTTAGATTTACGTTATGACTTTATGTTAGGCGACGTAGATAACGAATTACTTGTAAACGCAAACTACGAAGATAGAGACATTCGTTTTAAACAATACTCAATTTATGACGCTGATAAAGTAATTAACGACAGTGATGGTAACTTACTTTACCAAGGCACATTGCCATACATTTACGATATCAGAGAGCCAAATTGGCCATCTGGCAGCTTTGAAGATTACGATCCGCTTAAAACAAGTGACTACAATAAAAAAGTACAAGCATGGGGCTTAGGCATTCAACACGTAGGTTATATAACTGAAGAGCTTACAACGCGCGTAGGTGTTGCTTATAACCGTATTGAGCAAACTTACGAGCACTTTGGTGTAGATGAGCGCTATAGTTCAAGCAATGCAGACCCAACACCTGAAGCGAATACTTCAGATAGCGGTTTAACGTATAATTTAGGTGCAACGTATCAGCCAACTGAAGATTTATCTGTATTTGTAAATCATTCAAAAGGTCGTACTGCTTACAGTGTTTTAGGCTCTGTTGCAGGTAACGAAGCCGACAGAGAAGATTCTGAGTCATTAAGTAACGATTTAGGTTTTAGATTTAAAGCGTTTGACGATCAGCTACTTGCTTCAATTGTTGTATTTGAAAGCTCGCGTACAAATTTAGAGTATAGCAATCCATTATATGAAGCAGGTGTTTCTGCCGACAACGTAGTTGAGAGCTTTTATGACGGTAAAGAAGAAACCAAAGGTATAGAACTTGATTTAAATGCTTACCTAAATGATAAGTGGAAAGTAAACATAAACGGTATTTATCAAGATGCACGTGACAAAAGTAATCCTAATAGCAGCAGTTACGACACACGCCAAAAAGGTGTGCCTTACGTAACAGCGAGCACGTGGGTAACTTACTACGCAGATATGTTTAACTTACCTGAAGCTGTAAATATAAGTGGTGGTATTACGTTTGTAGATAACAGAAGTACTAATTCAAGTTCATTCTCGATTCCTGATGGTTATGTACCAAGTTACACGATTTACGATACAGCGGTATCGTATACAACTGATAAATGGCATATGCAGTTAAACTTAAATAACTTATTCAACAAAAAATATTACTCAAAAGCAATGTTTTTAGGTGGTATGCCAGGCGAAGAGCGTAATGCAAAACTAAGTTTTAGTTACACACTTTAATTGGTTTAGTATTTAAAAAGCACGGTTTTCTAATTTAGAAGCCGTGCTTTTTTTGTGTTTTATAAACGCTTAATTTAGATTAAATAGTAACTACTATGCGGCCGTTAATTTCACCTTTGAGCATATCATCAAAAATTTCATTAATGTCCTCTAAACGCTTTTCTTCAATAATCGCTTTTACTTTACCTTGAGCGGCAAACTCTAAACATTCTTGTAAATCTTTACGTGTACCGACAATAGATCCCACTACTGATACGCCATTAAGTACGGTATCAAAAATAGGCAGTGGCATATCCTCTGGAGGTAATCCCACTAATACACATTTACCACCACGGCGTACACTTTTATAAGCTTGTTCAAACCCAGCTTTAGATACCGCAGTACACACAACGCCATGCGCGCCACCAACTTGTTCAAAAATAGCTTCGCTAGGAACAACTTCTTTAAAGTCGAGGGTTATATCTGCGCCAAGCTCTTTAGCAAGTGCGAGCTTTTCTTTACCTGTATCAACAGCTATTACATTAAAGCCCATTGCTTTAGCGTACTGTACTGCTAAATGACCAAGCCCACCTACACCAACAATAGCAACCCATTGCCCCGGTTTAGCACCGGATACTTTTAATGCTTTATACGTTGTAACACCTGCGCAAAATAATGGAGCAGCCTCAGAAAACCCGAGTCCTTCTGGTATTTTTACAACGTAATCACCATGCGCTAAGCAATACTCTGCATAACTACCATCAATAGAATAGCCAGTATTATGCTGCGATAAACACAGTGTTTCTTTACCATCTAAGCAAAACTCACAGTGTCCGCATGCACTATAAAGCCAAGGAACACCCACTCTGTCGCCAACTTTTAAATGCTTTATGTTGCTACCAACTTTATCAATAACACCAACACCTTCATGCCCTGGTACTAATGGCATTTTAGGTTTTACTGGCCAATCACCATGGCAGGCATGTAAATCAGTATGGCAAACACCACAGGCCGCTATTTTAACTAAAACATCATTTATTCCAACCTCAGGGATTGGTAAGTCTGTTATTTGTAATTTACCTTTGTATTCATTATTAATTGCAGCTTTCATAGTCATTCCATCGTATTTGAAAAAATAAAAAAAGGATTTATTTACGCACTGTTGTGTGTACAACATATCCCAATATAGATGTATGAATATTAATCTAAATCATACTTTAGTCGTTTAAATTGATTTATAAAGTGGCTAAGAACTTGCTATCCAAAATGAGCGTGCTAGCATTTAGTTTCTGAAATTACTGAAAGTTATTAAGCAATGAGTTTATCCGAAAAGAATTTTGCCTTCGTAATGCATTGTGGTGAGATGGGCAGCCGCTGGGGATTTAATCGTACAATCGGGCAAATGTGTGGTTTGCTGATTATTACTAAAAACCCGATGACAGCCAACGAGATTGCTGATGCGCTTAGTATTTCTCGCGGTAATGTAAGTATGGGTATTAAAGAACTGCAATCGTGGCAATTGATTAAAGTACAGCATATTCCAGGCGATCGAAAAGAGTACTACGCCCCTGCTGGCGATATTTGGGATATGGCTAATCGTGTATTTGAAGAACGTAAAAAACGCGAAGTTGAGCCCACCCTAACATTGCTGCGCGATAACTTATTAGACGAAGCCAGTAACGACGACGAACTATACGCGCAAAAACAAATGGGTGAAATTCATAACCTGCTTGAAACCGTAACAAAATGGTCATCAGAGCTACAACGTTTAACGCCAGAACAACTCAATAAGCTGATGAAGCTAGGCTCTGGTATTGGAAAAGTTATTGACCTAAAAGATAAGATTTTTAAGAAAGAATAAAGCCGCAATTGCGGCTTTATTTATATACATATTTTAATAATTAGATTTTTGGATATCCAATTCTATCTGACAAATAACCTACGCTGGTGGCAAAGTAATACGAGCGATTCCAGTGCATAAACACTTTGTAGTTATCGTACGCTAAGTACATGCGTCCATTTATGTCATCAGGCATAACCAGTGCAGCACGTACGTCTACATTAGGTAAATCAGAACCATCGGCTTTACGAACACCCAGTGCTTGCCAATCAGCTAATGAACGCTCTGAGTCATTCCAATACTCTAACCACTGCTTACGTGTTTTAGTACCACGTACTAAAACATATTTACTATCAAAGTTTTCAGGTAACTGAACTTGGCGTCCCCAAGTAAGCGAATCGTTCCACCCTTCTTGCTTTAAATAATTAGCAATTGAAGCAAAAGCATCTTCTTTTGTGGTCCAAATGTCTTTACGACCATCGTTATTGTAATCAACCGCGTAAGCGTTGAACGATGTAGGCATAAATTGTGTTTGCCCCATAGCACCAGCCCACGACCCTTTAAATTTATCTAAGGTAATGTGACCCGATTTTAAAATATCCAGTGCTGCCCAAAGCTGGCGTTTATAAAGCGCTTCTCTGCGTCCATCAAAAGCAAGCGTCACTAAAGATGAAATAACATTATGGCCACCTTGAATGGTACCAAAATTACTTTCAAGTCCCCAAAGTGCCACTATAAAACGAGCTTGTACGCCAAACTCTTTAGCTACTTGTTCAAGTACCTCTTTGTTTTCTGCGTAGAGCTTACGTGCACGATCAATTTTCCATTGAGGTACACGTTTTGGTAAATACGTTTCAAGTGTTTCTTTTACTTCTGGCTGGTTTTTATCAGCCGACACCACTTTCTCTTTATAGGTTGCTGTTGCAAAAGCATCATCAATAAGCTTCGCTTCGTAACCTTTAGATATCGCTTCTTGCTTTAAATCAGTTAAATATGTTTGAAACTCAGCTTGTGTTTTAGCCATTACAGAGCCGCTTAAGCAAACTCCACATAATAAAACGGTCAGTTTTTTAATCACTATCAACTCCATTTTCTTTTCGTAATTGACTTAGCAAGTTTTCCTCTGGCGGTGGAATTTGTAAGTAGTAGCCTTTATCAGGGTTTGATAATGCTGCTTTTACAGTTTCTAAATCGGCTCCACCTAAATGTTCACGTTTAGCTAAGTTTATGATCATAACGTAATGAGGTTGACCAAACATGACCATTAAAGGTTCCGGAACTTTACTAAAATCATCTCTTTTTTCAACAAATAAGAAGGTATCCGCTTTTTTCTTACTTTTATATACAGCAGTGAGCATTATGACCCTATAAATTCTTGCTTAACAATGCTGCACACTATAACATGAGAGTAATAATAAGTTAGAAAATTTAGATTAGAAATTTCAATAAAGGCCTTATTCAGCCTACGTTTATCTAATATTGATTTTTAATCAGACAATTCAATTGAGCGTGTATGTCGGACCAAATTTTTGAGTTAAAAGGGAATCTTTTTACGTTATCAGTTTTGCATCTTTATAGTACTGATATAGCCCTTCTAGCAGAACAGTTGTATATAAAAATAGCCCAAGCACCTAGGTTTTTTGAAGGTGCCCCTATTGTTGTTAATTTACTTGAAGTTAAAAACAGTTCACTCGATTTTGTACACTTAAAATCGTTGATTGAGCGCATGAGCTTTAATGCAGTTGGTGTGTGTAATGGCTCTGATGAGCAACATGCCCAAGCTAAAGCGGCTGGCTTATCTGTTTTAAATTATTCACAAGACGTTAAGAGCGAACCTGTTAAACAAGAGGCTAATACGTCTATTGTAGAAAAAACAGTGCATTTGCCGGCGCAAATTATTAGCGGTACCGTTCGCTCTGGCCAGCAAGTTTATGCTAAAGACCGCGATTTAATCGTGCTTGGTGCAGTAAGTCACGGCGCTGAAGTTATTGCCGATGGTAATGTACATATATATGGCACGTTACGCGGCCGCGCTATTGCAGGCGCAAAAGGTTTTAAAGAAGCACACATTTTTTGCCAAAAACTTGAAGCCGAACTAGTTTCAATAGATGGTAACTACTGGATCAGTGATTCGCTACAAGGTGAACATTGGGGAAATGCAGTGCAAATACAACAAAAAGACGAATCATTAGAAATTTCAGCTTTGGTTAAAGGATAAATCTCATGGCAAAAGTAATTGTCGTTACCTCTGGTAAAGGCGGTGTTGGCAAAACAACATCAAGTGCTGCAATTGGCACAGGCTTAGCGTTAAAAGGCTATAAAACAGTTATTATCGACTTTGATATTGGTTTACGTAACTTAGATTTAATTATGGGTTGTGAACGCCGTGTTGTTTATGACTTTGTAAACGTAATAAATGGTGAGGCAAAACTTAACCAGGCGCTAATTAAAGATAAACGTGTAGATAAATTATTTTTACTACCCGCTTCACAAACTCGTGATAAAGATGCATTAACCCGTGAAGGTGTTGAGCGCGTACTAAACGAATTAAAAGAAGACTTTGATTACATAGTATGTGATTCACCAGCAGGTATTGAAGCTGGCGCTATGATGGCAATGTACTTTGCTGACGAAGCAATTGTGACAACAAACCCAGAAGTGTCGTCAGTTCGAGATTCTGATCGTATTTTAGGTATTCTACACAGCAAATCAAAACGAGCTGAAGAAGGCCTAGAAAACATTAAAGAACACTTACTATTAACACGCTATAATCCTAGTCGTGTTGAAAAAGGTGAAATGCTATCGGTAGAAGACGTACAAGATATTCTATCTATTCCACTGCTAGGTGTGATCCCTGAATCGCAAGCGGTGTTAAGTGCTTCAAACTCAGGCCAACCTGTTATATTAGATACAGAATCTGATGCAGGCCAAGCTTACTCTGACGCAATTAATCGCCTACTAGGTGAAACTGTCGATTTTCGCTTCTTAGACGTTGAGAAAAAAGGCTTATTTAAACGGATTTTTGGAGGTTAACGTGTCTTTACTTGACTACTTCCGCTCAGAAAAGAAAAACAGTGCGTCATTAGCAAAAGAGCGATTGCAGATCATTGTCGCGCACGAGCGTTCTCAACGAGGAACGCCGGATTACTTACCACAATTAAAACAAGATATTTTAGATGTGATCCGTAAATACGTGAACGTAAGTAGCGATGCAGTTCAGGTTCAGTTCGATCAGAACGAAGACGATTTAGCCGTACTTGAGCTAAACGTTACACTACCTGATGAAGAAAAGAAGTAATCGAAGAAAGGGCGCTTTATTAGCGCCCTCTTTATTTGTGTTTACTTTTTAATAATTACTATGAATATCTACGCTCAACTAAAACTTTTTAACCATGTAATATGAATCAAAAGACCCTTATCACACAGTTAAAGGTATATATTTAGCGTTAAGTATCCCACTCTTTTAAAGCATCTTTAACGTAGGTATATCGCCAAGAGCTCAGTAAGTCAGGCTTTATATGACTCTGTTTTTGATCAGGCGTTAACTTCCAATTCCAACTAATCAATTGATTGATTTGCTTTTTAGAGGCCATAACGTCTTCTGGTATATTGTGCTCTTTAGCTACTTTAGTGATTTTTTGTTTTATATCTTTCGCTACTTTTTTATAGGTAGGAAAATCAATTAAGCGCTTAAGCACATCTGGATGCTCAGCATCTGGGACTTCTTTAGCAACTTCAATACACTTTATTATATCTACACCAGAGCGATTAACTTCAATAGCCTCAACACCTGGAATTTGCCTAAGAGCGTTTAAACTTGAAGGGCCGCGCTTAGCAATTTCAGTCATGTTATGTTCTTTTAACACGAAATTAAGTGCCAAATTTTTCTTAATGGCTTTGTTTCTTCGCCATACAGCAAGCTCTTTTAACACCGCTAATTCGTGCGGTTTAAGTTGCCATGCATTTTTAATATCTTTATATAAAAGCTCGTCTGGGGTCTGAAATGCACGTTTTTTAGCAATCAGCTCACTCTCGTTTATTACAATATCAAAAAAGCCAGCGGCATTAATGCGATCGATAATCAGCTCAAAACATGGTAATAAATGAAATGTATCAGCGGCAGCGTAATCTAGTTGTTTTTTAGTTAACGGGCGTTGTAGCCAATTAGTACGTGACTCACTTTTATCTATTTCAATACCTTGCAGCTCTTTTACCATAAGGGCAAAACCCATACAGTTGCCTTCACCAAGTAATTGTAATGCAAATTGTGTATCAAATAACGGGGCTGGAACAAAGCCTGCGTACTTTTGAAAAACTTCAATATCTTCTGAAGGAGAATGCAGTACTTTTAAAACTGCGGGATCTTTTAGTATTTCCCAAAAATCAAATAGTGAAAGCTCAGCTAATGGATCTATAAGTGCTAAGTGTTCACCATCAAAAACTTGGATAAGTGCAACTTCAGGATACAAAGTACGACGACGCATAAACTCAGTATCGATAGCTAAAATAGGTTTGTTTTTTATTTGTTCAACAAAAGTGTTCAGTTGATTTTGGGTTTCGATCAATTGGTATTGCACTTAATCTCCTACAATAAAAAAGCCGACATATGTCGGCTTTTTTATAGGTTGCTAATCTTTCAAGGCTCTTCGGAGTATCTTACCTACGTTAGTTTTAGGTAACTCATCCCTAAACTCTACCAGTTTGGGGACCTTGTAATTAGTTAAATTTTCACGACAGTGACTTATTATATCTTTTTCAGTTAAAGAAGGGTCTTTTTTCACAACAAAAACTTTAACTTGTTCACCACTTACATCATGAGGAATACCAATAGCGGCTACTTCTAGTACACCTTCGTGCATAGCCACTACTTCTTCAATCTCATTAGGAAAAACATTAAAGCCAGATACAATGATCATGTCTTTTTTACGATCTACAATAAAGAAGAAACCTTCATCATCATAAGTCGCAATATCACCTGTAGCAAACCAGCCGTCTTTTAAACATTCAGCGGTTGCATCTGGTCGTTTGTAATAACCAACCATTACTTGCGGGCCTTTAACCCAAAGCTCACCTGGCTCGCCTTTTGCGGCTTCTTCACCATTATCAAGCATTAACTTAATATCGGTATTAGGCGCAGGTAAACCAATAGAGCCATTGTATGCTTTTAAATCAAAAGGACTAATAGTAACTAAAGGAGCACATTCAGTAAGTCCGTAGCCTTCCATTAGTTTTGAACCAGTCACTTTTTGCCATTTTTCGGCAACAGGACGTTGAACCGCCATACCACCGCCTAACGACATTTTTAAGTGGCTAAAATCTAGATCAGCAAAACCTGGAGTATTTAATAAACCATTAAATAGTGTGTTTACGCCAGTAATAGCGGTGAAGTTATGTTGGCCAAGCTCTTTAACAAACCCAGGCATATCACGTGGATTAGTAATAAGTACGTTTAAGCCACCGTATTTCATAAACGTTAAGCAATTAGCTGTTAAAGCAAAGATATGATAAAGCGGTAAAGCAGTAATAACGACTTCTGTACCACGATTTAACACTTTATCTAAACAACCTGAAACTTGCTCAAGGTTACCGACCATATTACCGTGGCTAAGCATTGCACCTTTAGATACACCTGTTGTGCCACCGGTGTACTGTAAAAAAGCAAGATCAGACAAGCTCATTTCAGGACGCGTGTATTTAGCTTCATCCGCAGCTAAAACGTCTGAAAAGTTAATTGTGTTCGGTAAGTTGAATTTTGGCACCATTTTTTTAATGTGCTTCACAACAAAGTTAACTATATGCTTTTTAAGCCCGCCAACCATATCGCCTACTTGCGTTACTACAATGTGTTTAACATCGGTATGAGCAAGTGACTTTTCGAGCGTGTCAGCAAAGTTTGCTAGAATGAAAATAGCGGTAGTGTCGGAATCTTTTAACTGATGCTCTAATTCGCGCACAGTATAAAGTGGGTTAACATTTACAACCACACAACCTGCACGCAAAACACCTAAAATTGTGACTGGTGTTTGCAGTAAGTTAGGCATCATTACGGCAACTTTGTCACCTTTTTTAAGACCCAAATCATTTTGAATATAGGAAGCAACTTTTTTGGTTGCGGTGTCAATTTCGTCATACGATAACGTTTTACCCATATTAGTAAATGCAGGTAGATCTTTGTAATCAGAAAAACTTTTTTCGAACACTTCGAGTAACGAGTTGTAATGCTCAGGATCGATTGTTTCAGGCATACCCTCTGGGTAGCGCTTAAGCCAGATTTTTTCCACTCTTAGCCCCTGTTTATAATTATATTTTTATTAACCTTAATCTAAGTAAGGCGCTTTAACAATTGAGCAAATACTCTAATGCAGGAATAATCCCACATTTCACGTAAACTTACAATTAACATGCACCATTTTGCAGCATAAAGTCTTGAATATGCTCAAAACATAACTCACTACTTTGCATATGGCAATGATGCCCACCCTCTACTTCAATTACCTTCAAGTTATTGTAATAACTAATATACTTTGCCAAATTTTGTTTTACAAACGAATAACCTTCGTTACCTAAAATTAATTGACATGGTGCAGCTAAATCTTTTATTGCACCAATACATTGCGCTTCATCAAACCTAAAACCTGAGTGATTTTTAAGCTTTGGATCTGTTGTTAACGTAAAACCATCTGAAGTCTGTTTTATATTTCGCTGCATTAAGAGCGTAATAAGCTCACTATTTAAATCGGTTGTTTGAGCACGTGCTTCATAAATAAGTTCTTTCGATTTATAAGTTCTCGACTTTTTATTTTTTAAACGCGCTCTATTTAATACCGCACTTTTTAGCTGTTCGCATACACCTTCACTTGGCGTTGTAACACAACCAATACCCTCTATAAAGGTAACAGACTTAACATAATCGCCAAAACAACTAGCCAAAAGTCCTGCAACCATAGCCCCCATTGAATGACCCACTAAATGTACTTTTTTAACACCAAGCGCATTTATAAGTTGGTACACATCATCAATATAATCAATAAAATAATAGTGTGCGTCATCACTTCGCCAACTCGATAAACCGTGCCCAACAAAGTCAATGCAGTACCAAGTGTGCTTTGGGTTAACGTTGTTTAACATTGGCATAAAGCTATGGCAGTTGTCTAACCACCCATGTAGCGCTATTACTATTTCGTTCCCTGAACCTACTTTTAAGCCATGAATATTTAAATTATTGGTTTCAATATTAAACGGCTGCATGGTAAGTCCTTTATTAATTTAGAGCATCATTATTTATAGCATACAAGTTGTCAGACCACTAACTTAGGAAATGGTGCGAAATTCACGATTTAATTATCTTCCTGGTATCAAATATAGCACTGAGTAGAAAACCAAACTCAATATTTTCAATTACTTAAAAATAGTTTGATAAGCAAAGGTTTTTTAACATATTAATATTGAGTACCTTTTAAACAAATAAAAGGTGAGAGCACCATATATAGATAGCTTATAACTAGTATAATTTAAATAAATAGAACTAACAGCGTTAACTACAATTCTATGTATATAAAATCAAAGTATAAATTATAAATATCTCAGATATTCATTTATTTATCATCCTATCTGTATACAATATCAGCGGCTATTAAATAAGGTACACTCATAAGGTACAACCATGAAAAAACAGATCAGCTTATTGGCACTTTTATGCACCGCTTCTGGTGCTTACGCAGAATCAGCACCTAAAAATGTAATTTATATGATTGGTGACGGTATGGGTCCGGCTTACACCACGGCTTATCGCTATTTTAAAGATGACCCTGCAACAAAAGAAGTCGAAGGCACGGTTTTTGACACTATTTTAAAAGGCATGGCGCATACCTACCCTGACGACCATACTTATGTAACAGACAGCGCAGCGGGTGCTACAGCGCTTAGCAGCGGTCATAAAAGTTATAATGGCGCAGTTGCTGTAGATACAGACAAAAAACCAGTTAAAACCATGCTCGAAATAGCAAAAGAGCGCGGTATGACAACAGCGCTTGTTGTAACGTCACAAATAAACCATGCAACACCAGCGAGTTTTACAGCTCACAATGAATCTCGTTACAACTACGATGATATTGCCAACGATTATATTGATAATAAGATTGCTGGTAAATTACCCGTTGATTTAATGCTTGGTGGCGGTACTAAATATTTTATTCGAGATGACCGTAATTTAGTTGAAGAATTTAAAGCGGCAGGTTACCAATATGGCGACGATATTAATAATCTGGGCCAAATTACACAAATACCTGCCATAGGTTTGTATGCAAGCAAAGGCCTGCCATTTGCACTTGATATAAACCCAACTCGCCTTACTCAGTTAACATCTAAAGCACTTGGTTTACTAGATAACCAAAACGAAGAAGGCTTTTTTGTAATGATTGAGGGCAGCCAAATTGATTGGTGTGGTCACTCTAACGATATAGCCTGTGCGATGGCTGAAATGGACGACTTTGCTAAATCAATCGAAAAAGCAAAAGCATACGTTGATAAAAATAAAGACACTATACTTGTTGTTACAGCCGATCACTCAACGGGCGGCCTAACTATTGGTTCGCACGGCCAATTTAAATGGGAAACAGACGTAATTAAAGGTGTTAAGGCAACGGCTAGTAAGTTAACAGACAAACTTATGGAGTCTAAAGACTTAAAACCAGTATGGACTGCTAACACCAATATTGAATTTACAACTGAAAACCAAATCAAACTTGAGCAAGCTAAAAAAATGGGCGAAAAAGCGCTTAATTTAGCTGTTAAAAGTATTATTAGTGATGCGAGCTTTACTGGCTGGACAACCGGCGGACACACCGCTGTAGACGTTCAAGTATTTGCTTATGGCAAAGGCAGTGATCAATTTATTGGTTCACAAAATAATACTGATATTGCAGATAAGCTAATCGGCTTTATTGAACAGTAATCTTTGCTTCGTTTTGAACACAAAAAGCCCGAACATATGTTCGGGCTTTTTATTAAATTTTATCGCTGTATTTATCTAAAACGTTTGAATGAGCTTTAAGCGTATATATCAACGCCTATTAAATTTTGTACTTCTGCCCTGCGTTCTAAATTAGCAAATTCAGTATAAGTAGAAATCGCTTTGCTTACTAGAGCAGTCGGTTGGTCGTAAATTGTTTGGCTGTATTCATTGCTTTTAGCACTGCTTTTAAACAGTTGATTAGCCAGTTCGACGCCCTCAACACTGCTTTTTACATAATCGGTATTCGTTTTTTGAGCAGCCGGCTGGTCTAATAAACCCTGTGGTTTATTAGTAACAACTTTGGTAGAGCTAACCCTACCAGGAATATCTCCGGTAAAAAAACCTGAACCAATAGGCAGCGTCATTACGCGTCTCCAACCTTAATAATGCATAAAATTATGATTTAAAAACAACCAATTTGCAAATAATACTTGAATTCAAGATATGATTACTCACGACCTGGTAGCTTTTTCCACGTTACCGTATCGCGCACATATTTAGGTTGAGCGTCACTCGCTTTTACAACATCACCCGCTAAAAACGCGGCTTCAACATGCGCTAACATATAACGCGCATCAGGCAATGTAATATCAGTATTAATTGTCACGTTTTCAAAGTCATTAAGCGCATCAGGATAGGTTTTAAAGCCCGTGCCCACCGCTACAGATGGCTCTGTAGTCGCTATATAATCATTATTAAGTAAATCAGGTTTTATAACGCATTCTTGGTTAACTAAAAGCATTAGATTATTTTGCGCTTGGTAATGTGCAAAGTATATCTCACCCATACGCGCATCTATACTTGGGTAAACACTCAGGCTGCCGTTTTGTTCAAACGCTTGTTGCGCCATAATAGCCAAAGTAGACACACCTACAAGCGGCAAGTTAGTTGAATACGCTAAACCTTGTGCTATTGCTACACTAATACGCACACCAGTAAAACTGCCCGGGCCTTGGCCAAAACCAATGACATCTAAGTCTTTTAATTTACAGTTTGCTTTAGTTAATAGCTCATCCACAAGTGGCAATATTTTTTGACTGTGCTGCTGCGGACATTCTTCAAAATGATGAAATGTTTGGCCCTGAAAATGTAAAACAATTGAAAGTGCTTCTGTTGAAGCATCAAGGGCAAGAATATTACTTTTGATCATTTTATTACTCTAATTAATTTGTTTTAAAAATGTATTGGCATCTTCTAAGCTTCGCGTGCGGCGCATCGGCGGTAAGCTTTTTAAAAATACTTGGCCATATTGTCGTGTAACTAAGCGATTATCACATATTACAAGTACGCCTTTGTCTTTACTATCTCGAATTAAACGCCCAACACCTTGTTTAAGTGCAATAACAGCTTGTGGTAATTGTATGTGTGAAAAAGGGTCTTTACCCTGCATTTGGCAATCTTGCATTTTAGCTTGTAGTAATGGATCGTCAGGGGCTGCAAATGGCAATTTGTCTATAATAACACAGCTTAACGTACTGCCGCGTACATCAACGCCTTCCCAAAAAGAAGCCGTGCCGAGTAATACCGCATTTCCATGGCGCGTAAATTTCTCTAAAATAATACGCTTAGACATTTGCCCTTGCATATAAACTGGGTAGTCTATTTGCGTGGTGAGTCCTTCGGCAACTAAGTGCATCATTCGATAGCTCGTAAATAACACAAAACAACGCCCTTGTGCTGATTTTATAAGCTCAAGTGTTAATTTTACTATTGCGTGGGGCATATTATCCGCGTGCGATTCGGGTAAGTAACGCGGTAAACACAGCAGCGCCTGATTAGGGTAATCAAATGGGCTATCTACCATCATGCTTTGCTTTGGTTTTAAACCAAGGCTTGCATTAAAATGCTCGAGTTTGTTGTCGACCGAAAGTGTTGCTGATGTAAATACAAAGCCTGCGCCCGTGTCTTGCATCATTTGAGCAAATTTAGCTGATACATTTAGTGGGGTTATATTGATTGTTAAATAACGGCGCGTTGTTTCATACCAGTAACTAAAGCCGGTTTGAGCCGTATCAAAAACACGTTCTAACTGCCCTTTAAATGCCAAGGCACGCTCAAACGGATGCTCTATTTTATCGCTTCTATCTAGGCAAAGTTTAAGTACTTGATAAACAAAGTCTAAATCACTGATGACGCGATGAAGCGCCGCACATATTTGCTTGTCGCTGAGCTTTTCTCGCCAATCGCCTCTACTGCCATCAACACCAAACTGTAATCGTAAATCAGCAACGCTTGTTTCAAGCTTATTTAAGCTTTTACCTAGCTGCAGCATATCGGGAATTTCGGCTCTATATATAGCACGTAAATCATTAATTAAATCCACCAGCTTTTTAGTGCTAATGCTCTCACCAAAATAATCACTGGCAATTTCACTTAACTGATGGGCTTCATCAAATATATACGCATCGGCTTTTGGCATAAGTTCAGCAAAGCCACTTTCTTTTACGGCCATGTCGGCAAAAAACAAATGGTGGTTAATAACAACCACATCAGCATCTGCTGCTGTTAAACGTGCTTTGCGTATATAGCAGCTTTGAAAATCTGGGCATTCTTTGCCTAAGCAGTTATCGGCTGTTGAATTTACATAAGGCAGCACTTTGGCATCATCTTCTATACCAATACAATCGGCTAAATCGCCCGACTGCGTTTCACTGGCAAACTTAGCCACCATGGCTAGTTGGTGCATTACATCAGAGTCGTCAGTAGGTACATGCGCAACATGCTGGTTTAGTCGGTAAGTACATAAGTAATTGGCACGCCCTTTTAATAAGGCGGTTTTTTTAGAAGCACTAAGCGCTTTTACTAATTGAGGTAAATCGCGGTGGTATAACTGCTCTTGTAAGGCTTTAGAGCCAGTCGATATTATCGTTCGGCCTTTTGATTTGAGTGCGGGCGCTAAATAGGCAAATGTTTTACCAGTACCCGTGCCTGCTTCAACAACTAATTGCGAACTGTTTTTTAATGCATCAGCAACGGCTACAGCCATATCAATTTGTGGTTGGCGAGGCGTATATCCATCTAACGATGACGCCAAAGGTCCGGTTGCACTAAACAGCTGTTTGATAATACCAATCACTTTAAAATAAATAATAGCGGGATTTTACGTAAGCAAACCATTAAGGGCAAGTAATTACAAAACGCACTTTTATTTTATGGGTTAACGTGCGTTTTATTATTCGAGCTTAGGGAGTGATTCATTATTCGATTTTACAATACACTCTGTATTTATAACGTACATTTAATTTATTGATGACAATATTTACAAAGCCTAATTTGTTATTAACTCTTACTAAAAATAATCCTTATTAAAAGCGATATAAAGGTATAAATACTGTGACTCTCAAATATTACAGGAGTACCATACGCGGGTTTATAATCCTCCTTTTTGTGTGTCGTTTAAAAAATAGTTAAGGTTAATCAATGAATGCTTGGTACCTCATTTGCTTTCTCTCTGCAATTGCAATATTTATAGCCTTTGCAAACCAGTACATCCTCAAAATGCAAACTACTATTGCCATTACAACGGGCTCTGTGGTTATTTCTTTATTGCTGATCATTGCAGTTAAATTATTAGGCGATCAAAATGCATTAGCAATGACCCAAATTGTTTCCAGTATTAACTTTAACGAGTTACTACTTAAAGGCATGTTGGGGTTTTTACTCTACGCGGGTGCGCTCGAAATAAACCTACTTGCCCTGCGTAAGCAGCGGTGGGAAATTACTGCCCTGGTATTGTTTTCAACTATTGCTTCCACATTTATAGTGGGTTATTTAAGCTTTTATTTATTTTCAGTTTTTGGTTTTGATGTCCCTTTTATTTATTGTTTACTGTTTGGCGCGCTTATTAGCCCAACCGACCCTATCGCTGTACTTGCTATTATTAAACAAATGCGAGCGCCAGAAGGCATCTCAGTTCAAGTAGAAGGTGAGTCGCTATTTAACGATGGTATTGGTTTAGTTATATTTACCACTATATTTTCTGTTGCTTTTTATGGCACAGATGCACAATTTGGTGACATAGCAGAGCTATTCTTTGTTGATGCAATAGGGGGTATTGCATTTGGTTTAGTCATTGCATTAGTTGGCCACTTTTTAATTATTAATAGCCGCGATGTAAACATTCGCTTATTAATTACCTTAACGATTCCTACCGCAGGTTTTGCTGCTGCAAATATTTGGGAAATATCTGGCGCACTTGCTATGGTAACGAGCGGCATATTAATGGGTAATATCACCCGCACTAAAGCAACTGAGCGCACAGGCCCTGAAGACACACGCTACGTAAAAGACTTTTGGCATGCAACCGACAGCTTTTTAAATGCCCTACTGTTTTTAATAATAGGTATGTTGATAGTTACTATGCCAATCACTATTGGCGAAATAGGTTTAGGCTTATTAATGGTACCTGCGGTATTACTTGCACGCTTTATAAGTGTAGGCGCACCATTTGTAATTTTTAAACGCTTTAGGACTTACGATAAACACAGTGTTAAAATTTTAACCTGGGGTGGACTACGTGGTGGCCTTGCACTGGCAATGGCCGCAGCTATACCACGCGAGCAAGTTTTTGTAGGCGGTTCAGACCTACATAACTTAATCGTTATTGTTACTTACGTTGTGGTTATATTTTCTATTATTGTACAAGGCTTAACTATTTCGCCGCTTATTCAAAGCAGCATTAAGTCAGCTGAGCAAGCCAAATAATAAATGCTTTGTCTGCAACACATTCAGTAACCAAGTTATTATAAAAATCACTTGGTTACTGTTACTCTCGTGTTACAAAAACACTTTAAAGTTATATAAATTGTTATCCTTTTTATTTATCTGCTTTGTTTAAATTAATCTGCTTGAAATGCAAATGAAAACAATTATAATTTTGGTTTTTCCTCTGCAGGGCTTTTCAATGTCCATAAATAATTCTCACATGTTTATTAACTTTGTGTCTGTAAGCAAGCGTCAGCTTAATTTCATTTTTGCACTTTTGATCATGATGACGGCAAGCTTTAGCGTTTCTGCCTCACCCGATCAACAAATAAAAATAAAGCAAATTGCACAGCTTGCAGAGTACGTAGGTGTTGATTACGTAGCAGCTGTTGGGAATGGTGAAATACTCGACCCCGACGAATATCAAGAAATGACTGAATTTGCGCACGTTATTATTGAGCAAGCTGGACAGCTATCAAGCCAAACAAATGAGTTCGACACAGTAAAGGTACAAGCTAAAGCCTTGCATTCAGCGATTGCCAATAAAGCAAGCGTTGCCGATGTACGCGCAGCAAGCTCTGCGCTTCGTGAATCACTTCTTGTCTTTATGCCGCAGCTATCGTTACCTACGTCACTACTACCTGTTGAGCAAACCAAAGCGCTTTTTGCTGCTAACTGTTCAATGTGTCACGGCCCAAGTGGTCAAGGCGACGGCCCGCTTGCAAAAAACTTATCGCCAGAGCCTACCAACTTTACCGATGAAGAACGCGCAACTAACCGCTCATTAATGGGTTTATTTGACGCTGTAAGTAACGGTATTAACGACACGCCAATGGTTGCTTTTACTCAATTTAATGAACAACAACGTTGGTCTTTAGCTTTTTATGTAGGTAGCTTGGCATTTAAAGATGTTCAAAAACCACAAAATCTAGAGCAAAACATTACCGCTTCGCAGATTGTAAACTTAAACCCTGCACAATTATCGGCAGGTCAAAGTGAAGCACAAGCACATTACGTTAAATGGCTTCGTGGTAATCCAGAGCAACTATTTACCGGTAAAAAGAATCCGATAACGGTTACTCGCACACAGTTGCTTGCAGCGCAAGCCGCGCATGCTAAAGGCAATTACTCACAAGCAAGTGATTTAGCAATTAGCGCTTACCTAGATGGCTTTGAGCTTGTTGAAAACAACTTAAATGCTTACGACGAAACTTTGCGTAAAAACATCGAAGTACAACTGATGAACCTGCGTCAAACATTTAAAAACGAGAAAGATACTGCAATCGTTGGCGAAAAAGTAAGTGCAGCGCTAGCTCAACTCGCTAAAGCAGATAGCATGCTAAACGAAACCAAACTAACTGATGGTGCACTCCTCTCAGCAAGTTTAGTTATATTACTACGCGAAGGCCTAGAAGCACTCTTAGTTATTATTGCCCTTATGACCGTACTTATTAAAACTAAACGCCAAGACGCGCTTAAATATGTACATATTGGTTGGGTAACCGCACTTCTTGCAGGTGGTTTAACGTGGGCTGCGGCGCAAACATTAATAGAAATAAGTGGTGCAAGTCGCGAAGTTATGGAAGGTGCTGGTGCATTGTTTGCCGCTATAATTTTACTGTATGTTGGCGTATGGATGCACAGTAAAACCAGTGCGCAGCAATGGCAAAAATACATCAAAGACAATATAGATAAGCGTCTTGAGTCGGGTACATTATGGGGTTTAGCAGGGCTTTCGTTTATAGCCGTATACCGTGAAGTATTCGAAACCGTACTGTTCTATCAGTCTTTATTAACGCAAAGCTCGCCTGCTCAATATTCATCTATTGCTTCGGGTTTTGCGATAGCTGTAGCAATACTGGCTATTATTACGTGGGTATTAATTAAGTACTCAATTAAATTACCGGTTGCTAAGTTTTTTGCCATTACCACTTACCTATTATTTGCACTCTCGTTTGTGCTTATGGGCAAAGCTGTTATTGCATTACAAGAGGCCGACATAATAGGTATTGCGTCACTACCAATGAGCTTTGATATTGCATGGCTTGGTATAAAATCGACATGGCAAGGTATTGTGGCTCAAGTATGTGTGTTCGCTATATTTAGCTTTTATATATTCAAAAGTAAAAGCCAGAAGTAATTAGTTCAACAAAAAAGGGAAGCCTAGTAAATAGGCTTCCCTTTTTGAATTCTAGCAATCTACAAATAACTTTAAACTATTAACTGTAACCTATGCCCATGTATCTAAATGGGGATTTTCGTCATCATCTAAGTTAGACTTTTTTTTATTATTTTGATCATCAAGCATATTGAGATTTTTCTTTTTTTGTAACTCACGCCTTTTTTTATTCTCTAGTTCAACTTTTTCAGCCGCAGCGCCACTTTGCACACCCGCAATATGAAAAGCACTTTTTGTCTCAACTTCTAGCCTAGTTATTCTTCCTAAATAAGGAATCATAATATCCATACATACTTCCTTATTTTAACTGTTTGATTGTCAAAATGCTTAATTTGAATAATAAACAAACAATTGTTCGCTAAAATTGCGCTTATTACCTTAATATTATCGACAGTTATAACATATGCTTTAATTAAGCTAAAAAAAACTTGCCATAATATAGCTGTTTATGTTTTTATGAATGCGAAATTTATTTAAACAGATAACAACTGCACGTTAACAAAACAACGGGCAGTTACATAGGATAAAAAATGCGCTTAAACCTGACAACAGTACATCATCACCACCATTCACCGGAATAACCTGTCAGGTCTTTCGCTGAGAGGTTATTCCTAAAAGGAACCTCTGGCGATTCAAATAACATTGATTCATTTTCGCCCTGAGGTTCCCCTCGGGGTTTTTAGTTTTTAAATTAAAGGAAAATGAATAATGAACAACAGTAATCGTCTACGTATCGCCATCCAAAAAGGTGGCCGCCTATCTAAAGATTGTCAAGATCTGCTAAAACAGTTAGGTGTTAAACTTAACCTTCGTGAACAACGCTTAATTGCACACTCAACTAATATGCCAATTGACGTACTACGTGTGCGCGATGACGATATTCCGGGTTTAGTAATGGACGGTGTATGTGACTTAGGCATAGTTGGCGAAAACGTACTAGTAGAAGTTCAAGCAGAACGTGAACGACAAGGTGTTCCAAGTGAAGTAACTAAACTTTCAAAACTAGACTTTGGTTACTGTCGTCTTGCACTTGCATGGCCACAAGAGCTTGGCACTCGCGATAAGAGCTGGTTTGAAGGCAAACGTATTGCGACTACCTACCCAGAAATCTTAACTCAGTGGTTAAAGCGCGAAGGCATTAACGCAAGTACAGTAATGCTTACGGGTTCTGTTGAAGTAGCACCGCGTGCGGGTTTATCTGATGCAATTTGTGATTTAGTATCTACTGGCGCAACACTTGAAGCTAACGGCTTAATTCAAGGCGAAACAATTTTAGAATCAAACGCGTGTTTAATTCAAAATAAAGATCTTCAAGATGCTGACAAACTAGCACTAATCAATAAGCTTATGCCGCGCCTACGTGGTGTTAGACAAGCTAAAGAAAGCAAATACATCATGCTACACGCACCAAAAAACAAACTTGATGAAATTTGTGAAATTTTACCAGGTTCTGGTCAACCTACTCTACTTGCCCTTGCGGGTAACGATGAATACGTAGCACTTCACATGGTAAGCAGCGAAACATTATTTTGGGAAACAATGGAGCAGTTAAAAGCCCTAGGCGCTAACTCTATTTTAGTTATGCCAATTGAAAAAATGATGGAGTAAGTGCCATGCTTCGTTGGAATGAGGAATCTTCACAAGTACAAGCAGCGGCGCTAATGCGCCCTGCAGTTTCTGCCAGTGCCAAGGTTGAAGCTATATGCAAAACTATTTTAGCTAACGTAAAAGAGCAAGGCGATAAAGCCTTACTTAGCATGGCTAAAGAGTTTGATAATAGATCTAACCCTCGCTTATGTGTTCCGCTTGATGAAATTAACGCATCAGAGCAATCACTAAGTGCAGAGCTTAAATACGCAATTGATACCGCTTATGCAAACGTTAAACGTTTTCACGAAGCGCAATTGCCAAAAGATATTAAATTATCGACCCAACCAGGCGTTGTATGTGAACTGAAATATCAAGCCATCGAAGCAGTCGGTATTTATGTACCCGGTGGCAGTGCTCCACTGCCATCGTCGGTTATTATGCAGGGTGTATTGGCGCAATTAAGCGGCGCAAAAACCGTTGTACTTGCTACACCAGTA
Organism: Pseudoalteromonas sp. NZS100_1; assembly: GCF_015864285.1. Lineage (NCBI taxonomy): Bacteria > Pseudomonadati > Pseudomonadota > Gammaproteobacteria > Alteromonadales > Pseudoalteromonadaceae > Pseudoalteromonas > Pseudoalteromonas sp. NZS100_1. The sequence continues at coordinate 145,995 of NZ_JADYXN010000007.1, read as the reverse complement.
CAAGGTGATAAAGCCATTAACCCTGCTATTTTATATGCAGCTAAGTTATGCGGTATTACTACTTTAATAGAAAGTGGTGGCGCAGGCGCAATTGCAGCAATGGCGTATGGCACCGAATCGGTTCCTAAAGTGAACAAAATATTTGGCCCAGGTAATAGCTTTGTAACAATGGCTAAACAGCTTGTTGCGCAAACTATTCCGGGTATGGCAATTGATATGCCAGCAGGTCCGTCTGAAGTACTTGTTATTGCAGATGAACGTGCGAACCCAGAATTTATAGCCGCCGATTTACTCTCACAAGCAGAGCACGGTGCAGACTCGCAAGTTATTTTATTATGTAACAGCGAGAATATTATAGAACAAACACAGCAGGCGCTTACACGGCAACTAGCTAACTTAAGCCGAAAAGACACGGCCGAAAAAGCGCTCGCTAATTCATCGCTTATTTTAGTTGATTCAATTGAGCAAGCATTTGACGTATCGGCGCAGTACGGACCAGAGCACTTAATTTTACAGTTAGCTGATGCAACACCATACCTAGATAAAGTTAAAAATGCAGGCTCAGTATTTGTAGGCGACTACACGCCAGAATCTGCAGGCGATTACGCATCGGGTACTAACCACGTATTACCAACGTATGGCTACAGTGCAACGTACTCAAGCTTAAACTTGCTTGATTTTTTCCGCACGTATACCGTACAAACAATAAGTAAAAGTGGATTAACTGAGCTTTCAAAAGCTATTTTACCACTTGCAGATGCAGAAGGCCTTGATGCCCACGCTAATGCGGTTTCAATTCGTTTAGAGGCAATTAAAAATGAGCAATGAGAGCGCACAAGCGTCTAGCTTATTACCTAAAAATATTGCAGCCCTTGCTGCTTACAGCTCTGCAAAAAGTGAAAAGCTAACCGGTACTACGTGGCTAAATGCTAACGAAAGCCCGTATGCTAAAAATCTTGAACTGAGTATTGAAGATTTAAATCGCTACCCTGATCCACAGCCGCAGCTGGTTATTGACCGCTACGCCGCTTATACAGAGCTTGCAAGCGAAAATGTATTAATGACGCGTGGCGCAGATGAAGGCATTGAGCTTTTAGTGCGCACATATTGTGAGCCAGCTAAAGATAGCATCGCGTTATTTTTACCCACCTACGGTATGTACAAAGTAACCGCCGATACACACAACGTTGGCATTAATGCACTTACGCAAGAATTGTTATTAAGTGGCAGTGCTGACGAAATAGTAACAGCTGTGGGTAACTCAAAACTGGTATTTATTTGTAACCCAAATAATCCAACGGGCAGCCTAACACCACTTGATAAAGTCAAAGCGATTGCTACAGCACTTGCGGGTTCTGCATTAGTTATTGTTGATGAAGCCTATATAGAGTTTTGCCCAGAGCAAAGCGCGACTAAGCTTATTAATGAGTTTAGTAATGTAGTGGTTTTGCGTACGCTTTCTAAAGCCTTTGCACTAGCGGGCCTCAGAACAGGCTTTACCCTTGCACAAGCAGCAACTCTTGCGCCAATTCGTAAAGTCATTGCGCCGTATCCGGTATCTGGCGTAGTAGCAAGCATTGCAGCGCAAGCAATTGCACCTGATGCAATTACATCAATGCGTCGCCAAGTGACTATTTTAAATAGCTTAAAAGCTAAATTAGTGGATTGGCTCAACGCCTCCCCTGCTGCATTAAAAATTCTCACTGGTGAAGGTAACTTTGTTACTTTAAAATTAGCCGATAAAAACTACTTTAAAATTGCACTTGAGCAAGGTTTAGTTATGCGCGCTTTTACGCTATACGGTGAAGACGACTGGCTACGAATTTCAATTGGCAGTGAACAAGAACTTGAACAAGTAAAAATTTGGTTAGATGGCTTACAAATGCCAGCGGCCACAGCATCTTTAGCAGGAAACGAAGTATCATGAGTAACCCCTATTTATTTATCGACCGCGACGGCACTATTATTGAAGAGCCAATTACCGACAAACAGGTAGATAGCCTTGAAAAGCTAGCATTTTTACCTGGCGTTATCCCTGCTTTATTGCAACTACAAGCCGCAGGTTACCGCTTAGTTATGGTATCTAACCAAGATGGTTTAGGCACAGACAGCTTTCCTACTGCTGACTTTGACATAGCACAAGACAAAATGATGGACATAATGCAAAGCCAAGGTATTAACTTTGAGACCGTATTAATTTGCCCACACTTTAACGAGCAAAACTGCGATTGCCGTAAACCTAAAACAGGCTTACTTACCGAGCTTATGCGCTCAGGCAAAGTTGATTTAGCACGCTCTTTTGTTATTGGCGACCGTGAAACAGATATTGGTCTTGCTCAAAATTTATGTTGTGAAGGTATTTTATACGACGGCGATTGGAGTGCAATAGTAACTAAATTGACCACCGCAAACCGCGAAGGTCGTGTTACACGCAATACCAAAGAAACCCAAATTGATGTGGCAATAAACCTAGATCAAACTAAAAATGGCAGCATTGACACCGGCCTTGGCTTTTTTGATCACATGCTTGATCAAATTCGCACGCACGCAAACATTGGTTTAAACATTAAAGCCAAAGGCGATTTACACATAGATGAGCACCACCTTGTTGAAGACATTGGTATTGCACTCGGTGTAGCACTAAAACAAGCTCTAGGTACTAAATCGCAAATTGCACGCTATGGTTTTGCTCTTCCTATGGATGAGTGTAAAGCCGAAGCGCAAATTGATTTATCGGGCCGAGCATCATTTGTATTAAACGCTAACTTTAGCCGCGAAAAAGCCGGCGATTTAGATGTACAAATGGTTGAGCACTTTTTCAAAAGCTTAAGTGATAATGCCGCTATTAGCCTTATTTTATCGGTAAGCGATGGTAACTGTCATCACCAAGTAGAAGGCTTATTTAAAGCGTTTTCACGTGCTCTTCGTATGGCAGTAGCACAAGACACGACCCAACAAACAGCCAGCTCTAAGGGATGTTTATGATTGCCATAATTAATACCGGTTGTGCCAATATAAATTCAGTACGCTTTGCGTTTGAACGCTTAGGCCAAACGCCAACAGTAATTACTTCACCAGAGCAATTAGCGGGTTTTGAGCGCGCTATATTGCCAGGTGTTGGCCATGCATCGGTTGCTATGAAACGCCTAGTCGATAACGGCTGGCAACAAGCTATAAACGAATACCAGCGCCCGCTTATGGGTATTTGTTTAGGTATGCAGTTACTGTGCGAAAGCACCGAAGAAGGTAACGTACAGTGCCTAGGTAAAATACCAGGGCAAGTAAAAGCGCTTGATGTAGGCAATTTAACGTCGCCGCATATGGGTTGGAATAACTTAAGCGTTAACAAAGAGCATGCGTTAACTAAAGGGCTAACGCTTGATGAGCAAGTGTATTTTGTTCACAGCTTTGCGCACACCGTAAACGACGCCACACTAGTTAGCGGCCAGTACGGTCAAACCTTTTCAGCCATTGTTGCTAAAGACAATTACGCGGGCATGCAATTTCACCCAGAGCGCAGCGCAAAAGTTGGCGCACGTTTATTACAAAATTTTGTTGATTGGCAGTTGTAAGCTGCCCATTAACTAACAAAAAAGAGATTAGTTGTGATTATTCCAGCATTAGACGTATTACAAAATCAAATTGTGCGCTTGTACCAAGGTAAATACGACACAGCACAGTTTTACCCTTTCGAGCTTGGCGCGCGTTTAAAAGAATATGCAGACAGCGGCGCAGGTAAACTGCACCTTGTTGATTTAGAAGGTGCACGCGATCCAAGTAAAAAACAGTGGAAACATATTCAAGCTGCAACCAAAGCACTTAACGTACCGTACCAAGTGGGCGGCGGTATTCGCTCAGAGCAAGATGTAAGTGATTGGCTAAAAGCCGGTGCAAACCAAGTTGTTATTGGTTCAATGGCAGTAGAAAAACGCGAACAAGTAAAAGCCTGGATTGAACAATTTGGCGCAGAGCACTTTGTTATTGCTCTTGATGTAAATAAAACAGCCACTGGCTGGGCACCTGCTACGCACGGTTGGTTAAGTGAATCTGAGTTTGGTTTACTTGAACTGGTTGATTTTTATGTGGGCTTAGGTGTTATTGACTTTTTATGCACGGACATCAGTAAAGATGGCACCATGACGGGTCCATCATTTGAGCTTTACGAAGATCTAACTCGCCACAACAGCACAATTAAAGTGCAAGCCTCAGGGGGTGTAAGCTCACTTGACGACATTAAAAAACTTAAAGAGCTCGGTGTTGGCGGCGTTATTTTAGGTAAATCATTGCTTGATGGCGCATTTAGCGTTGAGGAGGCATTGGCATGTTATCAAAACGCATAATTCCGTGTTTAGACGTTAAAGACGGCCAAGTAGTTAAAGGCGTTAAGTTTAAAGGCCATGAAGTTGTTGGCGACATTTTAACAATGGCTAAAGCCTACAGCGAAGCCGGCGCAGATGAACTGGTTTTTTACGAGATCAGTGCAAGCGTTGAAAAACGCCTTCTTGATGTAAATTGGGTAGAGAACATTGCACGTAATATCGATATTCCATTTTGTGTAGCCGGCGGTATTAAATCGGTTGCTGATGCAGCGCGTGTTTTAGAGCACGGCGCAGACAAAATAAGTATTAACAGCCCTGCTATTGCACGCCCTGAACTTATTAAAGAATTACACGATGAGTTTGGTAAGCAATGTGTAGTAGTCGGCATAGACAGCTTTTTTGATGAAACTACTGGCGAGTATTTAGTTTATCAGCTTACTGGCGATCCTAATGCATCAAGCCGTACGCGTTATAAAACCGAGGAATGGGTTAAACGCGTACAAGACTTGGGTGCAGGCGAAATTGTATTAAACTGCATGAACCAAGATGGCGTTCGTAACGGTTACGACAACGAGCAACTCAGTAAAATTCGCGAGCTATGTAACATTCCTTTAATCGCCTCAGGCGGTGCGGGCTCTATGCAAGATTTTGTTGATGTATTTAAACAAAGTAAAGTAGATGGTGCATTAGCCGCCAGCGTTTTTCATAAAAATGTGATTAACATTGGCGAACTTAAACAATTTTTAACAGATAACCAAGTGGCAGCAAGATTATGCAAGTAACACAACAAAACCAAGCTCAAGTCGATTTCGCTAAAAGTGAAATGATCCCTGCTATTATTCAAGATGCCCGCTCTGGTGTTATTTTAATGCAAGGCTTTATGAACAGCGAAGCACTAAATGTAACGCTTGAGAGCAATAAAGTGACGTTTTACTCGCGTTCAAAATCACGATTATGGACTAAAGGCGAGTCATCAGAAAACTACTTAAACGTAGTATCTGTTCATACAGATTGTGACTACGATTCAATTTTAGTACTTGCCAACCCAGAAGGCCCAACGTGCCACTTAGGCACACAAAGCTGTTTTGGTGATGATGCAAAACCAAGTTTAAGCTTTTTAGCACAGTTAGAAGATGTGATTGTTGCGCGTAAAAACGACGACCCTGAAAAAAGCTACACAGCGTCATTGTTTGCAAAAGACTTAAGCCGTAGTTGTCAAAAAGTAGGTGAAGAAGGCGTAGAAGTAGCCCTTGCCGCTATGAAACACGATAACGATGAGCTAACAAACGAATCTGCTGATTTGATTTATCACCTTACTGTATTGCTACAACGCCAAGGCTTAGCCCTTGAAGATGTAGTTAAATGCTTGCAAGGTCGCCATAAATAGCATTAGTTGTGATTAACAAGGAGGCTCATATTTATATGGGCCTTTTTGTTTTTCGCTTTTAGTTGAGTAAATTATGTATGGTATAGTGCGAGGCTCAATTAATCGGTTACTGTGAACTATGAAAAACTATATAACTCCTTCCTTCGTCGCATTTATTTTAGTTGTCGCGTTTATTTTAGCGGGCTGTACGGGCAAAACTAATCAGACTGCTACAACTACAGCAACTACTACTACAACGAATCAGTCTGTAAAAACCATAGTAACACTCGATGAATGCAGCACCATAAATAACCTAATAAATGGTTATGAATCTGGTTTTAATTCAATAAAAACAGATAAAGTAAATAACCAGTTTACTAATAAATGGCGTACTAATACTCATATTATTGGAGCAACCTGTACGGTTACTTTAAATAAGTCAGAGCAAGCAAGCTACCAATGCCAAACGCCTGTTAAAACACAAACGCAAACAATAACATCTCATCAAAAACTAGCTCTACAATTACGCCAATGCTTAACCAATACAGGCTGGTTTGAAAGCCAAAAAGAAACAGCAAGTTCAATTTATAGCACCTTTGTACTTGATACTAAAACCCCAGTGATTACACTTTCAACTAATCAAGAAGGTAATGGCTTCACTACCCGCTTTGAAATTGCACCACCGTTAGGACTTTAATAATGCGCCAATTAAATCAAAACAAAAAACCATCTAAATTTAAAACCGATTGCTTAGGAATATGCGAAAGGCGCAGCGGTTACTGCACTGGTTGCGGGCGTACCAACGAAGAAATTTTTGATTGGATTATATTATCTGAAGATGAAAAAAAAGCGATTTTAGAAACACCACGAGCAGATGCTAACTCATAACAAATAAAGCCCCTAAATGTTAAAAGTAACAGTTAACTGATTAACTAAAAACTTTTTACTTGTTGTGCTTATTCATTTTAGTTGCGCTAATACAACTTTTGACTACTTGCTCAAATGAGTTATTAATATCTATATTTATAACATTGGGCTCATCTTCTTTTGGTACTTCTAGCGTTTCAAATTGGCTTTTGAGTAAATCAACAGGCATAAAATGCCCTTTTCTGTCCTGCATACGGCTTTTAACCAGCTCAAAATCACCATAAAGATGTAAAAAGGTAATACCTATATTTCCGTCACATATTTGTTCTCGGTATTTCTTTTTTAATGCAGAGCAGACTATTACCGCAATCTCACTTTTCTTTTCAATGCTAAATGCAGCATCACGTATTCTTTCTAGCCAAGGCACACGATCAGAATCGTTTAAAGGCTGCCCAGATGACATTTTTAATATATTAGCCTTGGGATGTAAGTCGTCTCCGTCGATAAATTTAGCGCCAATGCGCTTTGCTAATGCATCACCCACACTTGACTTTCCTGTGCTTGAAACCCCCATTACAATATAAACACGACCTACATTTGTGTTACTCATGTATTACCCTCGCCTTAATTTAATAATTAATTATTTTCAATGTATATATTATATTGAGTTACGGGTAACATGTTACCCGTAACAAATGCGAAAGTGAAGTTAAACACACACTAAACATCATAATTCACACTGAATATAAGTAGGGAAAAATGTCAGATTTATCATTAATACTAACCGCGGCAGGCTCCATATTTTTATTGCTTTTCTTAGTAATGAAAGTGCGACTACATGCTGTCGTCTCTTTGATCCTTGTTTCTATGATTGCAGGATTATTTTCAGGAATGAGCCCTGAAATAATTGCCGCTACAATTCAAAAGGGAATGGCCGGAACACTAGGCTTTGTAGCGGTTGTGGTCGCTTTAGGTGCCATGTTTGGCAAAGTAATGGAAGAAACCGGCGCGCTGGATCGTATTGCCCACACACTTTTACACCGTTTTGGAGAAAAAAACGCTAATTGGGCGCTTACCTTTACGGGCTTTATTTGTGCCCTCCCCCTGTTTTTTGATGTAGCCGTTGTACTTTTAATCGGTATTGTTTTTGCTGTGGTACGAAAAGGCGGTGGCAGCGTTGTTAAAATTGGTATTGGGCTACTTGCTGGGATAGCGTCTTGTCAGGCGTTTCTTATTCCTGCGCCAGGGCCGATTTTGGTTGCCTCTCAATTAGGCGCTGACTATGGTTATATGATTTTATTTGGCCTTATTGCTGCCATACCGGCAATGATTATAGGAGGTCCAATTTGGGGCTCTATTATTTCTAAATCTATTCATGTAGAACTCCCACAGCACGAACAAATCGACGATAACCAAAGAGTTGGTAAAGGCACACCTAGTTTTGGATTAGCATTAGGTTTGATTGCTTTGCCATTAATTATGATTAGTTTAAATACTATTGGTAGTCGCTTTGTTGAAAAAGACTCTGATTTATATAATTGGTTAGCCTTTATAGGTCATCCATTTACTGCAATTTTAGTTGCCTGCCTAATGGCATTTTATTTGCTCGGCGCAAGGCGCGGTGTCCCTAATGCTAGAATCATGGAAATTTGTGGTAGTGCCTTACAACCTGCGGGAATTATTATTCTTGTCACTGGTGCCGGTGGGGTATTTAAACAAGTATTAGTTGATTCAGGAGTAGGTACGGCACTGGGTAATTACTTAGCTGGCTCAGGCTTACCGATTGTAATACTCGCTTTTGTATTATCAGCCGCTGTGCGGGTCATTCAAGGCTCTGCGACAGTAGCTATGCTTACAGCGTGTGGCTTAATTATTCCAATGCTTCAGCCTTTAGGCCTTGATGGAGCGCAGCTTGCCGCTGTCACTATCGCTATTGGTGGGGGCTCTATTGTGCTCTCCCATGTAAACGACTCAGGATTTTGGTTAGCAAGTCGCTATCTCGGTTTGAGCGAAATGCAAACTCTTAAAACATGGACAGTAATGGAAACCATTATTGGTACTGTTGGCGCACTTGTCGCTATGATTATTTCTCTGTTTTTGTAAATTTACAGTGTGTAGAGTTATCATCACACATATAAAAATCACCTGAGCCTTTTGTTATTTAGGCTCAGGTAATTAAGATCATGTAATTAAGCTCATGTAATTTGAGTATTTAAACACTCTCACCTAGATGAACTATATAACCAGTATCAATTACTTGCTTATAATTCATGCTAGTATCCAAATCGGAATTAATCCGGCTCAACAACTCTCTTCCCGCAACATTACCTATCTGATAACGAGGGGTGATCACACTTGCTAATTGAGGCACCATTGCTTGGCCAATATCATGACCATGAAAACCCACAATCCCCATTTGGCTAGGCACTAAAATGTTGCTTCGCTGGCACTCAAAAATAGCCCCAATTGCTAAATCATCATTAGTACAAAACAAACAGTCAGTATTTGGGTAGTCAGTACGCGCTTTTTGTAAAAGTTCAGCGCCTAAACTGTAAGATGAAGCTTGATCAGTCATCACACTTTTAGGCATAAAGCCTTTAGCTAACATAGCATCTGAATAACCTTGAAATTTTAGGCGTGTTCGTACATCGAGCCTTGCACCTATATAAACAATATTGCGATAGCCTTTATTTAAAAGCGCTGTCGTCATATCAAAAGCTGCTTTAACGTTATCAAAACCAACCGCTTGCTGCATAGGAGAGTGATGAGTATCCATTATTTCAATCACAGGTACGCCTGACATCTCAATCATTTTTAGCGTTCTGTCTGTGTGTGTGGTTTCTGATAAAATTAAACCATCAACGTGGTACGACAATAAATACTCAACCCGTTTTTCTTCAATTTCAGGGTTGTAACCATAATGGGCCAACATTGTTTGGTATCCTGCAGGCCCTGTCACATCTTCAATGCCTCTTATCACCTGAGCAAATACGTGGTTCGTTAACGATGGAACGAGTACACCAATAGAGTAGCTTTTAGCATTAGAGAGTAAATCAGGGGCTTTATTTGCAATGTAGCCTAGCGTATCAATAGCTGCACTAATTTTAGTGCGAGTAGACCCTGATACTTTTTCGGGATTACGTAAATAACGACTCACCGTCATTTTGGTTACACCAACCGCATCGGCAATATCTTGAAGAGAAGAACGTTTGTTTTTTTTCATCACACACAATTAAATAAAATGTTACTTGTAACATACCAACTATTGTGAAAAACCACTACTTTTAGCCCTTTTTATTTGGGTTAAAGTAATAAATATTTAGCCTACTGCCTGTATTTACACTGTTGCTAAATGAATGTCTAAAAAGGTTTAGAAAACCTAAACCTTTTTAGCAAACGATACTGTATTTACAGTAAAGCTGAACAAGCATTTCTAATTAATGTAATTTTAAGCTTTATCGAGCGCTTGGCTTACATCTGCCATTATATCTACAATGTTTTCAATACCGACTGACAAACGAATTAAATCGCGGCTTACGCCTGCATTTGCTAATTCGTCATCATTTAATTGGCGGTGTGTAGTTGACGCAGGATGACACGCAAGCGACTTGGCATCGCCAATATTAACTAAGCGTAAAATCATGTTTAATGCATCAATAAAACGAGTACCAGCCTCTAACCCACCCGCAATACCAAAGCTTAAAATACCGGATGCTTTACCACTGGTAATTTTTTGACTCATTTCGTTATACGGGCTTGATTCAAGCCCTGCGTAATTAACCCAAAGCACTTTTGGATGATTTTCTAAATACTCAGCCAAGTGCTGTGCATTTTCGCAGTGGCGATCCATTCTTAAGCCTAAGGTTTCAAGGCCGATTAAAATGTCAGATGCGTTTTTAGGGGCAAGCGCTGCGCCGGTATTTCTAAGTGGCACTACTCTGCAGCGACCGATAAATGCAGCTTCAGCAAAAGCTTCGGTATAAACCACATTGTGATACGACGGATCGGGCTCGTTCATCATTGCAAAGCGCGTGGCGTTGGCTTTCCAATCAAATTTTCCTGAGTCGACAATCATGCCGCCAATGGCTGTACCGTGCCCGTTTATATACTTTGTCAGCGAGTGAACCACTATATCGGCGCCTAGCTCAAATGGGCGGCATAAATACGGCGTAGCCACGGTATTATCAACAATAAGCGGCACACCTTTGCTATGTGCAATACGTGCTAAACGTTCAATATCAACAATATTACCTGCAGGATTACCAATAGATTCACAAAAAACAGCGCGGGTGTTGTCGTCAATTGCATTCTCGAACGCGGTAAAGTCATCAGCTTTAATCATGCGTGCTTCAATACCTTGCCTAGGTAGTGTATGAGCAAATAAGTTATACGTACCACCATATACTTGGCTGGTGCTTACAATATTAGTGCCTACTTCGCACAAGCATTGAATAGCATAGGTAATAGCAGCCATCCCAGAGGCAACAGCTAGCCCACCAATGCCCCCTTCCATCGCGGCAATACGTTGTTCAAGTACGGCATTAGTTGGGTTCATTATGCGGGTGTAAATATTTCCAGGTACTTTTAAATCGAATAAATCAGCGCCATGCTGCGTATTATCAAATGTATAAGAAGAAGTGTGATAGATAGGCACGGCTGCCGATTTGGTCGTAGGCTCAGATTCGTAACCGTGGTGCAGTGCTAATGACTCTAATTTCATAATTATTTCCTTCAATTAATTTACCACTAACCTAGCACTTCTTGGTTATAAAATGCACATGAAATATATTAAAGGGTGTTGAGCTGATTTGATTTAAGTTAAAGGCAGCTCAGAGCGAGAAGCGGTCATTGAAAAAGTTAAATTTATTCCTACTTCTTTGAGTTGAAGCCTAATTTTGTCCGATAACATTATTAAACGCCGTTTTGGGGCAAAATAACATGCTTAATTCCTAGCTGTTTTAATTACTTGTTTACAAAGGTAATTATTGGTGAAATTATCAGGGTATGTAATATACGCCGTTTTGGTGTGCTATAGACCACCAAAATGGTGTTCTATAAGCTGTTAGCACTACATTCATACATTGGAGTCACCGTTGAGTAATAGAAGATCGTCAGAAGGAGACGAAACTTGGTTCCGTTTACTAAATTGGACAAAAGGTCAGAAAGCAGCAGAAAGAATTTCTGCTCATATCCTTAAATCTGAGCAGTACCACTCAGTTGATCCCTCTCATCCATTAGATGGTAGAGATGGTGGTAAAGATATCTTATGTGCTAAAAACTCCAACAAATATGTCGGTGCAGTATATTTTCCTCGTGGACAAAAGTCGCTCTCTGAAATAAAAAATAAATTTATGGGAGATACTGATGGTGTAATAAAAAACGATGCTAAAGGTCTCGTATTTATAACAAATCAGGAACTTACTTTGTCTCAACGTCATGAGTTAGAGAATCTCGTTGATTTTGATGTCACGGTCTATCACCTTGAGAGAATAAGTAGCATCCTTGATCAGCCGTCAAATTATGGCATAAGGTTAGAGTATCTGGACTTAGAATTAACAAAGGAAGAGCAATTAGCATTCTTTGCACAACAGGAGCATAAATTAAATTTTTATACTGAGAAGTTAGATTTATTAGCTGCTGATTATGGAGAGTTCAAAAATTACACTCTAAATATGCACGAACACGATTATGATCGGAGCATAGATGAAATTCTAATAGAATTAGACGATATGATTCAAAAGGTCTGGTACAACCGTCACTTAAACTTGAAGTACAAAATTGAGTTCCAAGGTGAAAAAGTTGATCCTGAAATCTGGAAAGGTGCTCTAGCATCTGCAAAAAAAGTGGAAGCAAAATTTGGTAAAGAAAACCTTGGATGGGATGACTTTGAGTGGGGAATGCTAAATGGAAAAGTATCTGCATTACGCTGGGTACTTGGTGAAGATTGGGATATGTTGGACACTTAGTTTCACTTAAAGAAAAGAAGATTTTCATGAAAGTATTTCTAGACACAAATGCATTTTACAACAACTGGTTCGTGGACAATGCAAATTTTAAACTATTGTTTCATTACTTAAATAATGAACAACTCGACCTTTTATTATCAAAGTTAGTCGCTCAGGAAGTTAATAACATTCGTGAGAGAGAGCTATTTGAAGCAACAACAGAAATTGATAGGTTGATTAATAGGGTAAATAAACTTAACGAACAATGTGTTGATTTCACTGTTGAAAGTATCGGAATAGCGCAATATGACGTTCAAGCGATCTTAAAATATAAAGTTAATAGTATTGAAAATATTCCATATGATGAAGTGCCACATAAACAGGTTGTTGATAGAGCATTAAGATTAGTCAAACCATTCACTGGTGAAGAGAAAGGTTATCGTGACACTTTGATCTGGCTTTCACTTTTAAGTTATTTAAAAGCCCAGAATGTTGAAGGTGAAATAGCTTTCATCACAAATAATAAACATGATTTTTTTGAAAAGAAAAACAAGAAGTTATCTTTTAACGAAGATTTGCAAAAAGATATTGATGAAATGGGTATTTCAGCAATTATAAAACCGTACTTAAATATTTTTGATTTTATCAAAGATAATGTTGATAAAGTTGAAAATGCTTTTAGTCGTGAAGAAATACTTGATGACTTAGAATATTTTCTGATTGAAGAAACAGAAAATTATCTTAAAAATATGAAAAATATTGATATTAGTGGACTTTTAGGTGCATCTGTATTTTCGGATAAACTAACGGATGTTATCGAAATTGTTCCTGATATTTTTGAGGGATTAGAGGATCCGAGTGTTCATTATGTCAGCCGTCTTCCTGAAAAAAGTGTTTATATTAGCTGCTTCTATGAAATGCGAAGAGTTGATTTGGTCGTTACGATTGACTTAATAGAGTTTAAGCAACACATAGATGAAATAGAATCCATCAAATCTATTTATAACATTGAAATAGATGGCGATGTTGTGAAATTATCATTCATTTTCCGTCTATATATAGATGCAAGCTTAGAATATGATACCGAATCTGAGTTGGGTTCAAACTTGACCATTGAGCAAATAATGGCAAAGAGCTAAAAAACCTTAAATTCGGATTCGTAACAGTTTACACGGCTCCACTTCGTTTCACATTTTAGCAAACAGTTTCTCACCGCTTAAGGCGTTACCAATGTCTGCAATTGGCACTTAGCAGCCATAAATATACGAATCAAACACCAACAAAAAGGTAAGAAAATGAGGTCACCTTTGCTAATTTCTATTTATATGACAGCAAGTGGTACTTTGCTGAAGCGTGCTGTGGGCGAGAATCAGTCATTGAGTGAGTAATTAATTAATGACTACTTCCCCCCTTTTTTATATGTTCAAATAACCCATCATAAGCATAATATATATAGCTAGCAATAACTTATGCTTTTTGCTATTAATAGAAGCTCATAAAATAAGGACGTTTTCGCTTAAAAATAGAGAAAGAGTCCTCTGATAAAGCAGTTATATTTAAAGGAGTGTTACATGGAGTATAAGTTTATTGCAGTTTCTCAAATCTGGGCTACAGGTGGTATGTTAAATAGAGCAAACGCTAAAGCAAACGAGTTGGCAAGAGATGGGTGGGTGTTATCAAAAATGGAAAAAGGCTTTAGTGGTTTTTTATTTGCAACTTTATATCTAGCCTTTGAGCGTAAAATTTAAATATAACAAGCGACTAAGGTTTCGATTATCCGATCATGGCACTTACCAGTCATATATAAGCGAATCAAACACCAACAAAAAGGCGCTTCCTTTACGGTAAGCGCCCTTCTCTTATCTCACTAATTACTTATTTTACGATTGTCATTTCGTCTAATAAGTTTTGTGCATTATCTACTTTATCCATTACCCACAGCATGTAGCGTGAATCAACGTGGATTGAGCGATTAAGCTCTGGGTTATAATCCCAATCACCAATAATACTTTCGTAAACACCGTCAAACAGTAAGCCTACAAGTTCTGCTTTGCCGTTAAGTGTTGGTGAACCTGAGTTACCACCGGTAGTGTCTACATTTGATAAAAAGTTAACGGGTACTGTATTCATGCCACCCGTGTAATCACCGTAAAGCTTGGCTTTAATTTGCTCTTGTAACTTTTTAGGTGCATTAAATGGGTCAACATCGGTGTTTTTAGCTAGTAACCCTTCAAGCGATGTAAAGGGTGTTGCTACCAAGCCATCTTGAGGTGAGTAGCCGCCTACGGTACCATAGGTTACTCGTAATGTGCTGTTGGCATCGGCGTATACAGGTTTGTTTTTAGCTTTGTTAAACGCAATTATTGCGCTCATTAGCTCTGGGCGAGCTGCTTGTAATTTACCTGCAAGTGCTTTTGATTTATCTTCCTCAGCTTTCATTACTTTAAAGATTGCTTTAGCGTACTGCACAAAAGGGTCTTGGCTTTGATTTAGCTGGCTAAACGATTGCTCAAATAATGAATTGCGAACAGTGGCATTATCGAGTCTTGACTGCTCATACATGCTATCAAGTAACGCGCTTTGGGTTGCTTTATCAAACCCATTTTGTACTTTAAATACGTTATCAACGTCGCTAAAACGATCTTCTTTTGGAAGTGCTGCATACAGTTCTAAAAAGTGCAGTAAAATAGCTTTGTCTACTTTGCTATCATAACGGCGCGTCATGCGCTCAAGCCCTGCTTTAATGCGAGGTAAGTCACGTTCTTGATAACCAGATTCACGTTCGCTATTTGGCTTTTGCTTTTCATAACCTAAGCGGTATAAACGTCGTGCTGTGCTGATCATTTGTGAGCGATGTACATAACCTAACATACGGTCGCGTTCACTGTGCTCTTGTGATTGCGCAATTAGCTCAGATAGCTCACCTAATACGCTTCCGTATTGCTCTTTACGCTCACCGTCACTATTGATCCATTGTGTTAGGTCTTGCTCAAACTGTTTTTTGCGCTCAAGCATAGTGCCTTTTTTGAAGCTTTCGATCATCGAACCATAGTTTTTAATATAGTTGTTATAACCTGCAATGGTGCTTTCGTAAGCAATACGCGCTTTACTGCCGTCTTCTGAGTTTTCTTCAATAAGCGACACGTATTTTGAGTTATGAACGCGTGCTTTAGGGTAACTGTCGTTAAATACGTTATCTACCTCTGTTGCAATGCGGTAGCGGTTAGTACGCCCTGGGTAGCCTGTAACCATTACAAAGTCGCCTTCTTGCACGCCTTTGGCACTTACTTTTAGGTAAGAGTCAGGTACGTAAGGTACGTTGTCTTCGCTGTACTCTGCAGGTTTTCCATCTTTGCCTACATAAGCGCGGTAAAAACCAAAGTCGCCTGTGTGGCGCGGCCACATCCAGTTATCTATATCGCCGCCGTATTTACCTACGCCCATTGCCGGTGCATAAGTTAAGCGTACGTCTTTAATTTCAAGTGACTTAATTAGGTAAAACTCTAAACCACCATGAAACGAATACACATTACAACGATAGCTTTCGTCGGCTTCACACTGGGCTACTAGCGCTTTTTCATTTTTTTCGAGTGCGTCGTAGCGTGCTTTTGCTGTTAACTCGTTAGTACCTTTAATTACTTCATCTGTTACGTTGGTAACCGTTTTTGTTACATAGACGCGTGAGCCCGGCGCTGCAGGTAAATCTTCTGTAGGACTTTTAGCTAAAAAGCCATTTTCTAAAATATTGTTTTCAGGTGTTGAGTTGTATTGTACCGAGCCATAAACACAGTGATGGTTTGACACAACTAAACCCTTAGGCGATACAAACGATGCTGTACAGCCACCTAGGCTAATTACCGCATTCATTGGGAATTCGGTTAATTTAGAAATAGATTCAACATCAATTTCAAGCCCTTTGGCTTTTAAAATTGATTCTAACTCTGGAAGTTGGTGTGGTTGCCACATGCCTTCGTCGGCTATGGCACTACTTGAAAGTGATAAAGAAAATGTGGCTACTAATGTAGCTACAAGAGGTTTTAAACGCATTATAGAATCCTTTTTATTTGTTTCTATAACAGGTTACTCGCGATGGGACAATAAGGTCAATAGCCGTGCAATAAATTGTTACAATCGAGTGTTTAATCTTACTTTTTATCAAAATTCATCGAAAAATCAAGAAACTGTTTTGCTGGTATTGGTTTACTAAAATAGAAGCCTTGCATAAAATCACAACCCAATTCGTTCAATAATGTATGCTGCTCTTTTGTTTCTACACCTTCGGCTACCACTGTCAGTCCTAAGCTGTGCGACATGGCAATAATTGCCTTTACGAGATTACGGTCTTCATTGTTTAGTACAATACCATCAATAAAACTTCTATCTATTTTAAGTACATTAAAAGGGTATTCTCTCAAATAACTTAATGATGAATAACCTGTACCAAAGTCATCCATTGATAAGTTAATGCCTAATGCAGTAATTTCAGTCAGTATATCAACAACATTAGTGTGGCAACTCATCAATACACCTTCAGTTATTTCAAGCTCTAAACTTTCGGGGTTTACGTTTGCTTCACTCAATGAGTTTTGAATAAAACTGAGCAGCCCTACGTCTCTAAATTGGCGAGGAGATAAGTTAACAGCCATTGTATATTTTTGTTGGCGTTTACAGGTACTTTGCCATGTGTTTAAAAAGTGTAATGCTTGGCTAATTACAAACTTGCCAATAGGTACAATTAATCCTGTATTTTCGGCAATAGGTATAAACTCATCGGGTGTTACATTACCTAGCACAGGGTTATGCCAGCGTAATAACGCTTCTGCACCAATGATGTGTTTATTTTTGGCGTCAAATTGGGGCTGGTAGAATAACTCAAATTCATTACGCTCAAGGGCGCCACGCATCTGCTCTTCTATTACTAGTCGGCGCTGAATAATTACGTTCATCTTTTTAGTAAAAAATGAATAAGTATTACGACCATATGATTTTGCTTGATACATTGCAGTGTCAGCATTTCGTAATAAATCAGCAACGGTTGTACCATTTTCTGGGTATATGGCTACACCAATACTCGCTGTTAGTATATGTTCCCGGCCATCAATTTTAAAAGGGGCTCTAAAGTTATTGACCAATTTTTCAGTGATTTTTAGCGCTGCATGGTGATCAGTCATACCTCGTAGTAATACGATAAACTCATCTCCACCTAGGCGCCCTACCGTGTCGTCTTTTCGCAGTGCCTCTTGCAGCCTTTGCGCTGATTCAATTAAAAGTTTGTCTCCTGTTTCATGGCCTAAAGAATCATTTATTTTTTTAAAATCATCTAAATCCAAAAACAGTACTGCCGCTTTCTCGTTATTTCTTTGTGCTTCAATAAGTAATTGCGACAAACGATCAAGTGCTAAAAAACGATTTGGGAGTAAAGTTAGACTATCATAATACGCTTGATGTCTAATTATTTCATCTGATTTATGCTGTTCTGTAATATCTCGAATAATAACCATTAACTGGTTATGTTCTGTTATTTTATTTATTCTTGCTTCAAAAAAAACGAGCCCATGGGGCAAAGCTAGCTCGTATTTAAAGCTCATCATCTGCTCTTTTTCTAATACAAGGCTGATATAGGTTTCAAATTTTTTGGCTACATCTTGAGGGAGTACATCACCCATTTTTTTACCAATAAATTGCTTTGGCTTGGTGTAGAGATCGGTCTCATTACTGGCATGATACTCAATAATAGTTCCATCATTTTCCATCAAGAAAAATAAGTCAGGAATTGCTCCAAAAATAGTTTTTAGCATATGCTCATTAAATGACGCATCCGCTTGTGCCTTTTTAACCTCAGATAAATCAATATCAATACAGTACATTTGTTTTGTATTATATTGATTTGTAAACATAACATGGCTGGAAAAAACCGATACATTGTTTCCATCTTTGTCTTGTAAGATAATTTCAGATGCTGGAATTTCTATATCTTTTTTTACCCAATCACTATGTGCGTTAATAACTAACTCACACATTGGCTCTGGAATTATAAGGTCTTCTATTTTTTGTCCTATGGCTTCTTCTTTGGTATATCCATAAAGTCGCTCACTGCCTTCATTCCAATAAATAACACGACGTTCATTGTCATAACCTTGAACAGAAATAACATTTACCGCATCAAATAATTGATGCAAATAGTCGTTAATTACAAATTGATGGGTTAAGTTTGAAGTCGGGTTATCTAATTTCATTTTGAGGCTATATCCATAAATAATTTTATTTAATAATAGAGAAATACTAAATAATAATTAAATTTAATTTTAATATTAAATTTCCATGTACATTATATACGCCATTATACAAAACAAAAAAAGAGCCGAAGCTCTTTTTTAATAATTGTTAACTATATTTAAACGCTATAAAAACTGAATTTATTTTTTTGTCACATCATTTGGATGTTCCACGCCAATCCATGCTTTGAATAGTGCTTTTTGCTCAGGCGTTGCCTCTTTATCAGCAACTACTTTTTTAGGCTTATCAAAATCTTCTGATAATACTAATGTTAAGCTTTCAAGAGCATCGCGACGAAGATAGTCAATGGTTACTTTATCGCCTTTTTTAAACGTTTCTAAGCTGGTTTTTAAATCTTTACCTACGTGATGTTTGTTTATAGCGACAATTTTATCATCGGTAGTTAAACCTGCTTTCCACGCACTGCCACCACGGCGAACGTAACTTAACGTAAGTAACTCGCCTGTGTTTTTAGCGGTAGCATCAATACTTGCAAGCGCTTTTGCTTTTTCAGGACGTTCAAATTTCAAGCCTACTTTAGTAAGTAAGTCGTCAAAGTTAATACTTGCAGGCGACTCAACATTTTCTTGCCACCAGCTTGAGTAATCACGCCCTGTTAAATCTTTTAAGATATTAAGTACATCTACATCTGTAAAACCAGCTGGCATTTTATGATTGTTATAAAGTGCTTTGTGTACGTCGCGATAGCTTATTTTACCTTGGCTTTTTTCTAGCAAGTCGATATCTAAAACTAATGAAAGTAATGAACCTTCTGAATAAATATTAGTGCTGTAGTTACGTGCATGATCGCCACCTTGGTTAATCCATTTATCAAAGCTTGTTTCGCTTGCGCTTTGCACTTCACGGCCCGGTGTTTGTAAATGACGATTAATGGTTTTACTCATCACTTTAAAAAATTCATCTGTGGTTTCAATACCAGAGCGAACCATTAAATGATCTTCAAAATAACTTGTTGAACCCTCTGCAATCCAAAGCAGTTTAGAGTAATTCATATTAGTGTAATCGTACGGCACTAAACCTTGAGGGCGGTATGCTTTAACATTCCACGTATGAACAAACTCATGCGCAGCGGTGCTAATAAAGGCTAGGTAATCTTCGCGGCTACCAAATCTATCGCGTGGACGTTGAATAATTGTTGAGTTTAAATGCTCTGTTGCACCACCAGCACCCGACGTAGCATGAACCATAAATACATAACGTTCATATGGATAGCCATCCCAAATTACATTACCAGTAGCAACTAATTTTTTAAGATCGGTAAGCATTTGCTCTACATCGTAGTTACCGTCGCCCCATATAACTAAATCGTATTCACGGCCATCTACTTCAAATGTGTGTAGTTGGTTAATACCCGTTTCGATTGGTGAATCAACAAGTACGTCGTAATCTGCTGCTTTAAATGAATTTTTGCCTTTTAAATTATCCATACCCGATACAGAGCGCCACTTTTTAGGCACTTCTAAATTAACGGTTACTGGCTCTTGGCGAAATGATTCACTAAACATAAAAAAGCCTGATGCATCTATAAATGCATGGCTGTCGTCAATGTGGCGAGCGCGCTTACCAAGCTCATTTGCATACACCTGGTAGTCAACATTAACTTCTGTTGGCTCATTAAGGTGTACACGCCATGTACTGTGATCAATTTTTTCCCATTTTAACTCTTTACCATCTTCATCTTTAGCTTTGAAGTAACGAATGCCATTGGCAAGGTTTAGCATTTCGTAGCGACCCGTTCGCCATGCAGGAAGTTTTATATCAAGATGTGCTTGCGCTGTTTTTGGAAACTCAACACTTACATCGCCTAAATGATGTTGTGGTTGCGAAATTTCTAAAGAATAATTTACATCGGCAAATACAGGTGCTGAACATGCAGCTAAAATAGATAGGGCTAATAACTTTTTCATAGAAACTCTTAGTGGAAACTTAATTGCCTGCAAGACTAGCAAGCCCCTATTTAAAAGTGAATTAAATACGACAAATTGCCCCGTATACGAGTTTATACGTAGTAGCTTATTAAAATTTCTAAGTTTTTTACTAGATAACTACACATAATAAAAATTTGTTGTAAACTGAAGATAATAAAATTAATTTGATGGCGGTACGCTTAGGTGTCTGAAAGATCTAATCCAACAGATAAAAAACTCAAACAAGCAATTGATGCTCGTATGGCTATTGAGAGTGCACGCAAACATCAAGTGGATATTTTGTGCGACTTTGCAGCTAAACTTTCGCTAAGCTGTAAAGGGCTTGATATTGAGTTAGATAATCGCCTTGCTAAATTTAGAAGTGCACTCAATAAAGGTATGAGCTTTGAAGACCTCTCCCCCCTTGTTAGTGAAACTTTGATATTACTTAAAAATCAAGAATCGATTCAGCAAGCTCAGCAACGTAATTTATTCAACAGTGTACAAAATGCAGGTAAACAGTTACAAAAAACTAAAGGTTTACCTGACGATACTCGCAGAGCCCTGAGAAATTTACTCGATCAAGAGATTAATAACGTTCAGTCAACCCATGGTTATATTCCGCTACTTGATCAACTTATTCTTTTTTATCATGAAGCATTGCTAACTAAGCAAGACCCTCAAGCCGATAATCAGCGCCCTGTAAAACAGGCTCGTGCAAAAAAACTACTTGAGCTAGCTAACGAACTTATACTTGAAGAAGAAGCTACACTACAAATTAATAGTATAAAAAATAATATTACAGAAAGTGACACAATCGATGCATTACTCGATGTTGCGATTAACATAATTGAAGTCGTAGTAAAAAACATTAGCAAAGAGCGTAAATCTGCACAAAGCTTTTTAGTTTCATTAAATCAAACCCTCGAAGATCTACATAATTCTATTGTCTCTACTAGTAGACACTCAGAATCGATGAGTATTGAGTTTGATTCGTTAAATAAAAGCATTGAACTAAAAATAAAAAACCTCAACGAACAAACACAAAAAGCAACGTCAATCTCATCTTTAAAAGAACTTGTAGATAACGAATTAAAATCACTAAGCGAAGATTTTCTAGCAAAAGAAAAGTTAGAACGAAAAGATAGAGAAATGCTTAGCACTAGCTTTAGTGAAATAAACAAACGAATTGTTACTTTAGAAGATAAGTTAACAACGTATAAAAAACGTTTAAACGAACAGCGCTTTAAAAGTTTACTTGATGGGCTTACAAAACTGCCTAACCGAGCTGCATTTGATGAACGTTACAATCACGAAATGCATTTGTTTAATGTGCAGCCATCAGATGTTACGCTTGCGGTTATTGATGTTGACCACTTTAAATCTATCAATGATAGATTTGGCCATACCGCAGGTGACATTACCTTACAGGTTATATCAAAAGCGTTGCAAAAATCGGTAAGAAAGTCCGATTTTATAGCGCGTTACGGCGGTGAAGAATTTGTATTGTTAATGCCAGGTGTGTCGCTTGAAAACGCAACATTACCTCTGGATAAAGTAAGAAAGGTAATTAAAAATATACCTTTTAAATTTAGAGAAAAACAAATTGAGATCACTATTTCGGTAGGTGCAACTCAGTTTAAAAAAGGCGATACTCTGTTAAAGGCATTTGATCGAGCAGATGATGCTCTTTACGAGGCCAAAAATTCAGGACGAGATAGACTTTGTACCAGTAAATAATGTCATAGCCATTATAAATTTTATGACAAGTAGTTTTTTACGATTTAGCAGTAAGGAGAACGTCTATGTTAATACAGTTAAACCCAACTGGGGTTTTAGATTTACTGTCGCAATTAGAAGTTGATTTATTAGAGCAATCTTCTGCTAGTGAGCGTTATAAGTTATTTAGAAACTGCGTACTAGCAGTGCTTAATGTAGGTAGCCATACCGACGAAAGTAGCGATATATACGACAAATACAAAGATTTTGATATTCGTTTAGTAAGCCGCGAACGAGGCATTAAAATTGAGCTTGAAAACCCACCCGAAACCGCATTTGTTGATGGCGAAATAATTACCGGAATTCACGAGCATATATTTTCTGTTATTCGCGATATTTTGTTTATTTGTCAAAAATACGAAAAAGATTTAAAAGAGCAAAAAGCCATTACTCATATGGTATTCGATATGCTCAGAAATGCCGGTGCTTTGCGTGTTAATAGCGAGCCAAGTATGGTTGTTTGCTGGGGCGGACACTCAATAAACGAAGTTGAATATAAATACACAAAACAAGTGGGTTACGAGCTTGGCTTACGTGGATTAAATATTTGTACTGGTTGTGGCCCTGGTGCCATGAAAGGCCCAATGAAAGGTGCCACTATTGGCCATGCAAAACAGCGCAATACCAATAACCGTTACTTAGGCCTAACAGAGCCAAGCATTATTGCTGCAGAGCCACCAAACCCTATTGTTAACGAATTAGTTATTTTACCTGACATTGAAAAGCGCCTTGAAGCTTTTATAAGAACAGCTCACGCTATTATCATTTTTCCTGGTGGCGCAGGTACTGCTGAAGAATTGCTATATTTATTAGGCATATTACTTCATCCAGATAACACCAAACAATGTTTGCCTGTGATTTTAACTGGCCCTAAAGAAAGTGAAGCGTACTTTAAAGAGCTGTGTGAATTTGTTGAAATGACGCTTGGTAAAGAAGCATTAGATAAGTTTGAAGTTATTATTGATAATCCTGAGTTAGTTGGACAAAAGCTAAGATCGGCTATGGCCAATGTTCGTGATTACCGTAAAAGTGAAGGCGATGCCTACTACTTTAACTGGACGTTAAAAATCGATAACGATTTTCAACAACCTTTTGCCCCAACACACGAAAATATGGCAAGTCTTGATTTACATCTTGATCAACCAAAGCAGTTATTAGCGGCTAATTTACGCAGAGCTTTTTCAGGTATTGTAGCTGGAAATGTAAAAGACGAAGGCGTTAAAGCCATTAAGCAAAACGGTCCATACATTTTAAGTGGCGAGCCTGCCCTTATGGAAAATATGGATACGTTATTACAAGCATTTGTTGATCAAGGCCGTATGAAACTCCCTGGCAGCAAATATATTCCGTGTTACAAAATAAAAGCATGAGTTTTATAGTTTGAAACCCCATTTACTTCTTATTGATGCGCTTAATTTAATTAGGCGCATTTACGCCGTTGACGCAAATCAAAAACATCACAGTGATGAGCAAATGATACAAACGTGCTGTGCACGTGTAGCTCATGCGTGCAAAAAGCTTTTAGATACAAGCAATGCAACCCATGCGATTGCGGTATTTGATGGTGACAAAAGCTGGCGTTATCATTTTTATAAAGACTACAAACACTCCCGTGCCCCAATGCCTCAAGTGCTAAAAGGTGCCTTAGAGCACTTTAAAACCGCAATAGAAGAAACCGGTATTGTTGTATTTGAGCCTATTAACGATGAAGCCGATGACATTATTGCAACGCTTGCGTTTAAGGCATCAAATAATCAAATAGCTAATACTGTTGTCTCTACTGATAAAGGCTTTTTACCCTATTTAGGCCCCTACATTACAGTTTATGATTACTTTAAAAAACTCTATTTAGATGAGACAAGTATAAAAGAGCGTTTTGGTGTTGAGCAAAATAAGCTCGTTGATTTTTGGGCTTTGGCTGGTGATAAAACAAATGATATTCCGGGAGTAAAAGGAATAGGTACTAAGTCTGCGCAGCAAATAGTTAATAACTATCATTCTATTGAGCATGCGGCCGAAGATGAGTCTCTAAGCCCGAGTATTAAAGCAAAGTTAGCCGCTAATAT
The DNA here is from genome assembly GCF_015864285.1 of Pseudoalteromonas sp. NZS100_1. Classification (NCBI taxonomy): domain Bacteria; kingdom Pseudomonadati; phylum Pseudomonadota; class Gammaproteobacteria; order Alteromonadales; family Pseudoalteromonadaceae; genus Pseudoalteromonas; species Pseudoalteromonas sp. NZS100_1. The sequence goes on along the minus strand of NZ_JADYXN010000007.1, from coordinate 121,449 downwards.
GGATATGTACGTAATCTCAAAGCACTTGGTTAGTTTACGCACCGATATAAATTTAGGCTTTAGTTTAAAGCAGTTAAGACTTAATTAGTCGCAAGTTAATAGCCTCTAAACATTACAAAACGTATACTATTATTAGTTACCGGAGTTAGAGTAAACCATATTGAAAAAATTTATCCGATATTTAATTTTAGGTTTAGGGCTATATGCATTGATAGCAGCGTTGGTGATCACTTTTTATAAAGACGATCCTCAGGCTATGATCTGGCAAGACCGAGAAGCTTTTAATAAACGTTATATCGAAAAACTGTCACTTGAGCAGCCAACAACACTAAATACTGTGCTTGATTATTTAGGCAGCCCCGACCTTACTTATGCCAAACGAGATGGTGAACAGGTATTTCAGATTGTTTTTTACCGTACACAGCATAAAACATCTGACGGTATAACCACTATGGATGAATGTACTGGGTTATTATTTAAAAATGGGCAGCTATTTTTATGGGGGCCTAGTGCATATAATAAATATCAAGAACAAAATTAGGTGAAGGTTTAATGGATGAAGCTGTTTCAACTACTTTAGAGCAGCTGCTTAATAATACGCAGCTGTTTTTAAGCTATTATAACAATAAACAAAAATGGACAGCCTTATACCCCATGGCAAGTAAGCTAGCTGAGCAATATAGAGTGCTCTATAGTGAACAGCCATTCGCATTACAAGCTCGTTTAACACTTTATAATCCTAATTATTCTTATGCCACCAACTTAGTAGTTAGTCAGAGTGTAATAACCGCTGCACTTTGTAAATCTCAACACTATAACAATGCCCTAAGCGAGCTATACATAGCGGCTTCACTCATTGAGCATTTATGTGTTGGAGCGCAATTAAACAAGCTCTGTGAGCAAACACCTTTTCAAGACTCTGATAAAAACATATGGAAAATGCGTCATCAGTTAGCTGCTAAAGTAATGTTATCCAGTGGCGATTCTGCCAAACCCGTTACGCAATTATTAGCTAAGTTAAGTAAATATAAACAAGCATTGGTAAGTGCTCCTAAAATAATGCTTTACGATGGGGGCATAACACTAATTGCTTTAGCAAATATTATTAGTATGAACATTACTAGTAATACGGCTAATAAACACATGAGTTTATTTAAAGCACTTACTGACTTGTATATTCGCACACCAAATTTGTTTGCACTGCAGCTAATCAAATCACTTATAGCCCATTTGGGGCCACTATTACCGGGAAGCCGCGTTTTTTATGCCGAGCAAACCATGATTTATTTAGCGACTGATGCGCAGCAAAAACATATTTTAATTAGTAACACTAATCCAAATAAATTAGCTTGGTTTAGCGTTAAAGCAACCCTTAACGACAACCCAAAACAATGGCATTGCGCTGATAAAACCATTAGCTTCAAAGTGTTTAACAGTGAACATGTTAAGTCAAAAAGTGTGGTTGGCGTTGATAAAGCACAGTCTTTACTTGAACTAATAAGTAATATTAAGTCACAGCACGAATATAGCTATAAAGGGCTAAGCCAGCTAATGGCGGCTCACCCTCAGGTAGTTGCTAATTTATGTGAGGCAGTAAAACCTTATAATAAGGAGCATCAGGCCGCTAAAGACTTAAAGCATAGTTTATCGATGGTCGGTTATTATAATGCACCTGCGATAATTCAAAGAGTTGTTTTTGAGCAATTAGTTAATGTTACCCCACACCCTCTGCAAGCCTACGTTACTAACAGATTAAATGGTTTAGTGAAAATAATGGCCTTATTAGTCAGTAAAAATAAACACGACCAGTTTGAACACATTACATTACCTTTATATGCTTATGCTCATTTTTTATTAACGCAATGCAGTACACAGCTTTCTCGTAAAACGCTGATTGACGACACACCAAATAAAACATTGAGTGCCCCTATTTGCTCATTTTTTGGAGTAGATTCAATTAATAACGAGCAACTAACGCAACAGCTTACTCATTTATTAAGTGACAACCCATGGACAACGGCACTTTTAGAAGCAGAGCAAACACCTAAAAAACACTTAACTGATTCTCATAAACTCTGGATCACACTTAAAATTGTTGCCCAGAGTGTTTTTAAACCAGAACTCGCGCTAACAGCGTGGCAACTGCAAACATTAAACGAACAACTGAAAATACTAAATTGGCAAAACCCAACTGATTTTAATCAAAAATTAGAATCTCTCGCGTTATTTAATAGTATTTAATTTATGGAAACCTATTTAACGTCTTTATACCCATTATAACTTTGGTGTATACCCAGTATTTCTTGTATAAACTAGCAAAATGGGTGATAAGTTGATATAAATGCGCCCTTAAATTTTCAAGCACGTTCACATAAATGATCTAACAAGCGATTACCCTCTCAGGGTAATAATTTATGTGCAAATCAAACTCTTTAAAGGAAAAGTCAATGGCCAAACAAACCATCACAGTGATCAAAGGCGACGGCATCGGTCCGAGCATTATCGACTCAGCACTTGAAATATTAAAAGCCGCAGGTTGCGACTTTGATTATGAATTTGTTGATGCTGGCCTAGCTGCACTTGAAAAAACAGGTGAGTTACTTCCACAAGACACGGTTGATACAATAGCTAGAAACAAAATCACTCTTAAAGGCCCATTAACAACGCCTGTAGGTGAAGGTTTTACGTCTATTAACGTAACACTTCGTAAGCAATTTGGTTTATACGCTAACGTACGCCCTGTTAAATCATTTGTTGGCACTAAAGCGCGTTACGACGATATTGATATCATTACTATTCGTGAAAATACGCAAGGTATGTACTCAGGTGCAGGCCAAATAGTAAGTGAAGACGGTAATGAAGCAGAAGCAAAATCGATAATTACGCGTGAAGGCGCAGAAAAAATCGTAACTTTTGCATATGAGCTAGCGGTACGTGAAGGTCGTAAAAAAGTAACTGCTGTTCATAAAGCTAACATTTTAAAATCAACATCTGGTTTGTTTTTAAAAGTAGCACGTGAAGTAGCTGAGCGTTACCCACAAATTGAATCAAATGAAATGATTGTTGATGCAACGTGTATGAAACTGGTAATGACACCTGAAGAGTTTGACGTAATTGTTACGACTAACTTATTTGGTGATATTTTATCTGACCTTTGTGCTGGTTTAGTTGGCGGTTTAGGTATGGCTCCAGGTGCTAACATTGGTGAAGACGCTGCAATTTTTGAAGCTGTACACGGTAGTGCACCAGATATTGCTGGCAAAAACCTAGCTAACCCAACATCTGTAATTTTAGCGTCTATCCAAATGCTTGAGCATTTAGATATGGGCGATACAGCAGAGCGTATTCGTAGTGCTGTTGCTGATGTAATTAAATCAGGCGACCGTACAACTCGCGATTTAGGCGGCAGCCACGGTACAACTGATTTCACTCAATCAGTAATTGACCGTTTATAATTAATATTTGTTATTAATTTAAATAGCCCGCTAATTTAGCGGGCTTTTTTTTATTTGCTAGCTGCGCTTTATCCTAGATAAGCATAAAAGTAATAACACTAATAAACCTGCCAATGATCCGCCACTTGAACCCGAACTACTTTGTTGCTTTTGCACTGTAAGAGATAACTCTTTAGTAAAAGTATCATTTGTTTGAGTATCAGTAACATTCAACGTTACACTAAATGCACCGCCAGTCTGATAAGTATGCCTTGGGTTTTGTAAGTTTGATACCGCACTGCCATCACCAAAATCCCAACTGTAAGTATAACTATTAAAGCCGCCAGTTACTTGCGCATTAAATTGAGCGCTTAAATCATTTACTGTAACGTTTGCGTCTATGCTAAGCGGAACAGTTGCCGTTACATCAACCGCTTTAGTTTGCTCCGTGCCTTCGTTATCTGTCACTGTAAGCGTTACTTGGTAATCACCAGAGTATAAATAATTATAAGTGAGCGATTGCGTCGTTAAAGTACTTCCATCCCCTAGCTGCCAATTATAGGTATACGGTGCGACTCCACCTGTAAACGAAGCTTGAGCTGTTAATATTCCTTGGTTTATTTCATATTCAATTTCATTTACAGATAATGGCTCAACTAATGTAACTTGAGCTATAGCTACTTGCTGTGAAGTATCATTACTTGCCATAAACTCAACGCTATAGGTGCCATAGTCTTGATATTCATGAGTAGGCGTTAACTCTGTGCTTGAGCTACCATCGTCAAAACTCCACGTGAATTTATCCGCAGGCGTGAGTGCAAAACCTTCTACATTAAAATTAACGATTAAACCTGTTTTGGTAAAATTAATACCTTTAGTAACATCGTAATTAAGCTCTACTTCTATATCTTCACTATCAGCTGACTGGCTTATAATATTAAACCCAAAGCCAACCTGTGGGAGGGCAACGCCCGATGACTGTTGCGCTGAAAAGCTATAGTCGGTTTTATCAGTAAACTCTGTAATAGCAGATAAATCATCATCACCTAATCCAGCTCGCTGTGGATATAAACTAAAAGCAGCATCACGAATTTGAATTGCTGAAGCAGCCGGAGTTTGCGTACTGCCTTTATTTATCGAGCGCTGATCAGCATCTACCACTAATGCAAAACCACTACCTGGATGCTCTGTCGTGTTGTTATCTGCTTGAGATTCATTGCTATACCACAATAATAATCCCGGTGAGTACTGCTCTGCTTGCAAACTACTGTCAACGCCTGTGTATGAACGCAATTGTAAATAGTAATGTGATGGCGATGCATATGTGTAACTACCTATTTTTTCAAAGCCATTAAACTCGGTGTTAATTTGATCTTGTGCATTATTTTGCCAAATTAAAGTATCACTTTGCACAATACGCATATCATCCACAACAAAACCATAATAATGTGTGTTCGCATCTGTTATGTATTCAATTTTTAGATCAATGATTTGCCCAGCATAAGCTGATAAATCAAACTTATGAGTTAAATAGCCGTTAGGTTGCTTAGCATCACTATTAAAAAATGAATCACCTGATATATACGGACCAATGTCACCATAGTATGGGTTAATTGCTTGCGTATAATTACTAGCAATAGGCTCCCCATTTACTTTTACCTGTACTAAATCATAGTCGCGCTCAATACTGTAATAAGCAATAAAGCTTAAAGTAAGTGCCTCAGTTGTGTTTGGTAGCGTTACTGTATTAACTAAGCTGTTACTAACATTGTCGCCCGTATTTGAATAGTATTGAAAATCGCCTTCTACTGGCGTTTTAAATTTTTCGAGTCGAGATGGCAGTGTTATTTTTATTTGGCTTTGTAGTTGTGAAGTACTCGCAGTATTAATTAATGTTTGCTGTGCGTTAGCATCTATCTCATCCATATCAAGCGTGAGCTGATTAACCCAATTACCCTGGTATCGATTTTGTAAATATTCAAGCGCATAAGGGCTAAACATAACAGGCTCTGAGCCTCGTGGAGAACCTGCCCAACTTCCTGTCGACATAACTGACCAAGACGCGACAGGCTCACCTACCGTGTTAGATTGTAAGTCGTATTCATCTAATAATCCCAAGTCATGCCCAAACTCATGTACCACCACGCCAATCCCAGCATCAATTGGATTAATTGTATAACCAAAGAGCTTTATATTGCTGCCTGCAATCTCGCTCGGCCCGCTACTTTCATCAAATACATAGTAGCGGTGCGACCAAATAGCGTCGGTGCTTAGGTAGCCACCACCCGCTTCCTCGCCAATACTTGAATGAAAAATCATTACATGGTCAATAATGCCATTGGGTTCGTTAATAATTCCATCGCCATCAATATCATCTAAATCGGTTAAATCATAATCGGCTAAATTAATATTAAATTGTGCAACGGCTTTTTCTACCGCTTCTTTGACTAAAGCGGGCGCATTTTTATCACGCGTACTGCCTTGGCGTTCACCATATGTTTTTGCATTACTATCAGCGGTTACCCAGCCATATACTTGCCCGTTAAAGTTTAAGCTATTACCAGACGCTGCTTTATAATAATCTGCAGCCGTTGATAAGCTTTGTCCATCAGGGCCCGCATAACCTTGAGTATTAAAAAGCATTTGCTGATAGTGTTCAGTTGAATAATCAGCGTAAAACATGTCGGTGTCTTGCTGTACAAGTCGATCATCGTCATGTTTGAGGTCAGGAAAATCAATTAAGATAGCTAACACTTTTACATCATTAACGCTTTGATCAGGCACTAGCGACGTTGAAAAAGCGGCTTGTTTTTTATTTGTGTTTGAAAAATCCGTAGAGGAAGATTTAAATCGCCTAAAGCCATTTTTAATTGAGTGATTGGCAACTTCTTTGTTACTCATATATGACTTAAATGAACTATCTAACTCACTAGAGGATATTTGGTCTCTTTTTTTAAGCCAATATAAAATACGTTCTTCGTTAGTTATACCAACATCATGCGGGCTTAAATTATTAGCCGCTACTATAGGGCTTAATAGCGTAGTTAAAAGCGCAATTAACGTCACTTTTTTCACTGTGTTTTCCTCAAACATAATTATGTAGTAATCATACCTAATAATAGAAATTTAAACATGCGATAAAAACATATAGTTAACATGTGCAATAAAAGTTAATGGTCTTTCACACTCTTTTATAACTAAAATCAAACACACAACCTAAAACGCATAATTTCTGCTAGTTAACTCAGTTAAATACAGTATTTCTGCAGATTTAAATTAAGAAAAGCTACAAAACGAATTTAAAATGCAAAAAACCACTTTCAAGGTTGACATAAGGGTTCAAAACCCTTAAAAATAAACCTATACAGAATTTTTAATTTAAAAGCAGTGTTTTGCTAAGTAGAGTAAAAACTATGAACACACAAATTAACCTTTTAGTCGTACTCGTACTGGTCTTAGTTATAAGCCCAGCGGGGATGTATTAAAAGGTGATACTGCTTTTTAAAAACCCTCGCACTACGCGGGGGTTTTTTTATGCATAAAAAAGCGCACAGAGGAATGAGGATGAGCAAACAAGAATATAATGGCTCTGAACTAGTAGTTCAGGCATTAAAAGAGTTAAAGGTAAAATACATATTTGGCTACCCCGGTGGTTCGGTTTTAGACTTATATGATGCACTTTTTCAGCAGGATGACATTGAACATATATTAGTTCGTCATGAACAAGCTGCAACGCATATGGCTGATGGCTATGCTCGTGCTACAGGCGAAGTTGGTGTTGTACTTGCAACCTCAGGCCCAGGCGCTACAAACTGCATAACAGGCATTGCAACTGCTTATATGGATTCAATTCCTATGGTTGTTCTAGCTGGCCAAGTTCCTACTAGTTTAATAGGCGATGATGCATTCCAAGAAACTGATATTGTTGGCTGTTCTCGTCCTGTAGTTAAACATAGCTTTAACTGTAGAAGCGCTAAAGAAATTCCTACTATCTTAGCTAAAGCTTTTTATATTGCGAGTACAGGTCGCCCAGGCCCTGTTGTGGTTGAGCTTCCTAAAGATATGCTTAACCCTGCAATTAAGTTTGCATACGATTTCCCTAAAACAACAGAACTAAGAACATACAGCCCTAATACTAAAGGGCACTCAAAACAAATTCGTAAAGCCGTTACCACTATTTTAGAAGCCAAAAAACTGGTTATTTACTCTGGCGGCGGTATTGTTATTTCAAATACATCAGAGCAATTAACGCATTTAGTTGAATCGTTAAATGCACCTATTACAAATACTTTAATGGGGCTGGGTGGTATATCGGGCGTGCATCCAAATTTTGTAGGTATGCTTGGCATGCACGGTACGCTCGAAGCTAATAAAGCAATGGCCAATGCAGATGTGATTTTAGCACTTGGTGCACGCTTTGATGACCGTGTTACCAATAATGTTAAAAAGTTTTGTCCAAATGCCACCATTGTACATGTTGATGTCGATCCAACTTCTATTTCTAAAACAATTAAAGCGCACATACCAGTTGTAGGTTGCTTAGCTACAGTACTAGAACAACTACAAGCTGGCATTGATAAAAGCCCTATTAAAATTGATCGCAGCGCACAAGAAGATTGGTGGCGTCAAATTATCAGTTGGCGTGAACAAAAATGTTTAAGCTACAACACGACTGATGGCGACAAAATTAAACCACAAGCTGTAATTGAAGCGGTTTACAAAGCAACAAATGGTGATGCTTATATCAGCTCAGACGTTGGTCAGCACCAAATGTTTGCAGCGCAGTATTATCCATTTAAGCACCCTCGCCAATGGATTAACTCAGGCGGGCTAGGCACTATGGGCTTTGGTTTACCTGCAGCTATGGGCGTAAAGCTTGCTTTTCCTGATAAAGAGTCTGTATGTATTACAGGTGATGGCTCTATTCAAATGAACATTCAAGAGTTATCTACCTGTTTGCAGTACAACTTAGCGGTAAAAGTTGTATCCCTAAATAACCGTTCTTTAGGTATGGTACGCCAATGGCAAGACATGGTTTATGGCGGACGCCATTCATCATCTTACATGGACTCACTGCCTGATTTTGTTAAGTTAGTTGAAAGCTACGGGCATGTAGGCATACAAGTAAATACATTAGATGAATTACAACCGGCTATAGATAAAGCAATGAGCATAAACGATCGTTTAGTCTTTTTAGATATTCTTGTAGACGAGAAAGAACATGTATACCCAATGCAAATCAAGTTAGGTGGCATTGATGAGATGTGGTTACGTAAAGGAGTAAAAGCATAATGCGTCGTATTTTATCTATTCTATTGGAAAACGAACCTGGTGCCCTATCGCGTATTGTTGGGCTTTTTTCACAACGTGCATACAACATTGACAGCCTAACTGTTGGCACAACTGATGATCAGTCGTTATCACGTATTACCATTACCACCATGGGTGATGACAGAGTGGTTGAGCAGATCACAAAGCAAGTTAACAAATTAGTCGACGTGCTTAAAATTATCGATTTAACAGAAATGAGTCACATTGAGCGAGAGTTATTGCTTGTTAAGGTATTTGCTCAAGACGAGACGACTCGTGCAGCGGTTACCCGCGTAGTTGATGTGTTCCAGGGTGTTATTTTAGATATGGGCCGGCAAAGCTATAGCCTGCAACTAGTGAGCAGTACAGACAAAATAGAATCGTTTTTAGACACACTTCGCCATGAAACCGATATTATTGAAGTTGTACGTTCTGGTGCTGTTGGCATTGGCCGAGGCGATAAAGCCTTAAAAGCATAAATTTATAATATAAAGGCATCAATTGATGTCTTTATTAAACATAAAAAAAAGAGCTAAATAGCTCTTTTTTTATTTTAATTCGTTAAACCTATTAAGGGTTTACTTGGTCTTTAAGACCTTTACCTGCTTTAAAGCTTGGGATAGTTGCCGCTGCGATTTGGATCTCAGCACCCGTTTGTGGGTTACGGCCAGTGCGAGCTGCACGTTCTTTTACTGAGAAAGTACCAAAACCAACTAATGCTACTGAATCACCTTCTTTTAAAGAAGAAGTTACAGCACCTGTAAACGCGTCAAGAGCACGAGTAGCAGCGGCTTTAGAGATTTCTGCATCAGTAGCAATTTTTTCAACTAATTGAGCTTTATTCATTGTTAGATTCCTATTCGTTATTATTTTGCCTTCGCAAAACCTATCTTTATGCATTTTTAAAGAGTTAGCAACAGCAAATTGCATTTTTTGCTTAAATTCTTAAAAAATGAGTAAAATTTAAATAATTCTCGGTAGAATACAGCGTGTTGAGTTAACAAAGACTTAATTTGAGTACAATTTTGGCGCAAGTTAAGCAACTGGGTAAATAAGCTATATTTTTTCGATAACTAAGGTCACTTCCCCGACCTCGACTCCAAACTTAACAATAGATGTGCGGTTTATCAAGCGCGATTGTGTAACCAGGTACATCCAATCGTCAAAATTCACTTCTAAAGTACTGCCATCGTATGGAAGCTCTACATCATAATTCCAATGAAATACGCTGCCGTCACTTTTGCCTTTTGCTGTACCTATAACATCAGCTGCTGTCCCCATTAAACTATTGTCTTCATTTAACGTTATTTTCCAAATTCGCTTTTGGGTTTCGCCATCATCATAAATAAAGTCTTCTTCAATAACGCCCTGGTTACCGTCCCAAGTCGCATTCATATCTACGACAAGCTTTCGGGTCAATTCGCCTTTAAAGTCTTGTACAACACCATAGGCTTTCAAATTTCCGCTAAAAAACGTTTTAAAGTCGAAATTTGGCGATGTATTTTTATAATGTTCAACATTTGGTGCCGAACAGCTAATTAAAAGTAGAGCCGAGAGGCTCATAACAGCTGCTTTTAACGTGTTTAATATGTTCATATTAATTCCCTAATAATTGCTTTCGTAGTTTTGGCTCAGAGGTTTTTTCATCAAGCCAAATAGCTAAAAAGTCACTCGAAAATTGAGGTTCATCAATTTCACCCATTTTTTCATCATTATGATAAAAAGTGCTCATACCTTGCTCATTTGTCACTAATGTTAGTGAGTCACCCTTTTTTATATCAGGCCAAATAGACAACAATTTACTGTCGTATTTGTCTGCCAGCCCTGTTTTTCCAAGATGTTCCCACTGCTCATTTGTTGCTTTTACTATTTCTTTAGCGTCAAAGTCACGTAAATAGGTAAGCTTAAACTTAACAGGATGTGTTCCTGCGCTGTAATTACCTGAAGGGGTAAATAGCACAGCGTCATATACATCCCAAAATAAATACTCCATTCGTGCTTCGCCTACTTTATTAAATTGTGTGTTAGCTAAAACAATTGAAGTGGTAAGCAAATAAAAAGTAACTGCCTTTAGTAAAAATTTCAAAATAAGCTCCCTTTGAGTCAATGGGTAATGTTACGAAATAGAAATTGTGGAAGATCAGCGATTGATGAATAACTTGATTTTTTGGTTTATAAAAAGAATAACAGTAAACACTGTAGACCAAAGCGCCCCGTAAACGAGCCAGAATTGCCATAAAGGGAACCCTAAACTTATTACTTCAAAGCGCGCTCCAGCCCAATAACTTGCTGGCGCAAATGCCATACATACCAAAAAGGCCTGCCAAAGCTTTAATTTACTCAAAAAAACCATAGAGGTATTCAAAGAAAGTAATAATGCAGCCCATAAAAAGACGAGCCATAGAGGGAAGGGATAAACTTTAAATTCTAACAAGCCTAACTTTACCGCTATAAATTCTAACAATAGTGCTAAAGGTAGGGCTTTAATTAATAGTAAGGAGTCTTGTTTTTTCTGCTTTGACAAACAAAACATTAAAACAATAATCAAGCCACTAAAAAGTAGCGAATTGGCTTCAAGCAGCAATGATAAAAACCACACTGCTTGAAATAAAACAAAATTAGTAACCGAGCGCAATATCATCGTTACCACTAGTAAAACGAGGTTTACGCGCCATTAAATGTACCGTACTTGTTGCTCTGGCTCTAAACGCACCTTCACAATAAGCAAAATAAAATAACCATAAACGATAAAAGCGTTCATCAAATTTAGAGCGGTCTAAATCAGGCCAACTTTTTATAAAACGAGTTCGCCAATCTGCTAATGTTCGTGCGTAGTGAGCGCCAATATCATTAACAGTATGAATAACCATATCGGTATTATTTTTAATCTGCTCACTCATTTCGTTAAGCGATGGCAAACATCCGCCCGGAAAAATATACTGCTGGATAAAGTCAGAGTTTTTTAAGTAGTGCTTATAACGCTGATCGCCAATAGTAATTGCTTGAATAAGCATGGCGCCATCGTCTTTTAGGAGCTCACCACACTGAGTGAAAAAGCTCGGCAAATAATCATGACCAACCGCTTCTATCATTTCAATAGAAACAAGCTTGTCGTATTTACCTTTTAGTAGTCTGTAATCGAGCTTAAGTAATGTTATTTTACTTTCAAGACCAAGTTCAACAATCTTGTTAGCTACATAATCATGTTGCTCATCAGATATGGTTGTTGTTGTTACATGGCAATCGTAATGTGTGGCAGCATATATAGCAAATGCCCCCCACCCTGTACCAATTTCAATTACTGAATCATTTTTTTGAAGCTCAACTTGCTCACAAATGCGTTTAAGCTTGTATTGCTGAGCCTCTTCAAGTGTGGCTTCTTTTGTAGGATATACAGCACTTGAATAGAGCATTTCTTTACTTAAAAATGATTCGTACAAATCATTACCTAAGTCGTAATGAGCAACAATATTTTTCTTAGAACCCGATTCTGAATTTTTGTTTTTTATGTGATTAAACCGGTGTGCGATATTACTAAAAAATGCGAATTTTTTTTCAAACTCATCAAGTTGCTTTTCATTTATAGCAAATATCTCAATGAATGAAGTTAAGTTGTCACAAGACCAATGTCCCAAAATATACGCTTCGCCAGCGCCAACGCTTCCAGATAACGCAAACGCTTTATACATAGCTTTATCATTAACTGTTACTGTTGCTTTTAACGCAGACGATACATCACCAAAAACTGTACGCTCATTTCCTTCAATTAAAACAACTTGACCTGTTTCAATTGACGAAAAGGCTTTAGTCACTAATTTTTTATATATATTAGTTAACCAACTCGTGCTTTGTTCGCAATTTAAGCTCGACACTTTATCCATTAAAATACCTATTAATTGTCCTGACTACCTATGTGCTTTATGGCTTACCTGAGTGACCTAAAAAAGGCACTCGCTTTATAAACAACTTTAATGCTTGATAATAAATACCTTTGAAAATAGACCATGTCATGGCCGGAAAACGTTTAAACAACTTATTAATCTCTTCGTTAGTGAGTTCTTTACGTTTCAAGCGAAGTGTTGCATCAAATAATAACTCTTCATTTTGCTTATTTTCAATGTGTATCAATGTTTTATCAGGCGATTGTTTAACATGCCAATGATAGTTCATATCTAGATTCATAAAAGGTGATACGGAAAAAACCTTCTTAAAGTTCACTTTTTTTTCTAAAGGGACTAAATAATAATGACGTTCGTTCCATGGTGTATTACTCACTTCAGCAATCATGTACTTAAAACGGGTGTCGTTGTGGCCAAAAAAGTAAAAATTAACAGGGCTAAAATACACACCAAAACAACGAAACTGCCCTAACATGTAAATATGAGAAAAGGTTTCAGTAATACCTAAATTGGCAAGTTGATCATGCGCACGCTCAATAAGAGGTCGTTTAGCAAGTTCTGAGGTGTCTTTAAGATAATCAGCTTCATTAAATTTTAACGCTTTTAAGCCTGATGTACCTATGTGCTTATGCACACTATTTAGTTGTTGAGGATTATTTAAATCTACCCACATCATATACAAAGGGTAACTAAAACGATGTTCTTTAACAGCAAAACGGCGATGTTTTACATCGCCTAAATACACTGCACTAGTCAAATTCGACCCCAAGTTGCTTGGCTACATCTACACCACTGTGTACGCCATCTTCATGAAAACCATTGTACCAATAAGCACCACAAAAATAACTATTGTTTTGTCCATCAATACTGTGTTTAAGCTTTTGAGCAGCAATTGACTCTTGGTTAAATACAGGGTGATGATAAGTAAACTCGCGCAAAATTTTACTTTGGCTTATTCCTTCAAGATGATTAAGCGTTACACAAAACTGTGTATCCGATTGTATACCTTGCAAAATATTCATTTGGTAAGTAACAACAGCTGCTTTATCAGTGTTGTTATTAAGTAGGTAGTTCCAACTTGCCCATGCCGCTTTTCTATCAGGTAAAAGGTTTGTATCGGTGTGCAGCACAACTGAATTCTCAGTGTAAGCTATTGCACCCAATACTGACTTTTCTTGCTCAGTCGCATCACCAAGTAGTGCAAGCGCCTGATCTGAATGACAAGCAAATATTACTTTATCAAACTTACTTAATTCACCATTGGCAAACTCTATTGTTACTTCATCATTTTGACGCGTAACAGATTTAATATCTGTATTAAGTTTAATTTTATCAGCAAAACCTCTGATCAGTGGCTTAATATACTGACGAGAGCCACCTGGTACTACATACCACTGTGGTCTATTTGTTACATCTAAAAGGCCATGATTAAAGAAGAACTTAACAAAAAATTCAACGCCTACATTTTCCATTTCTTTAATACTGGTAGACCAAATAGCTGCGCCCATCGGAAGAATATAATGGTATTTAAAAAAGTCATTAAAGTGATTGTCACTAAGCAGTTGCCCTAATGATTGATCAGATTGGTAATCATCTTTTTCATGTAGTGCTTTACACAGTTTGTTAAACCTAACAATGTCGTACAATAATCGCCAAAACTTTGGTCTAAAAATATTACGACGCTGTGCAAACAGGCTTGTAAACGTATGGCCATTGTATTCAAAGCCAGTGGCTTCGTTATGAACACTAAAGCTCATTTGCGTTGTTTGTTTATCTACACCAATACGCGATAGTAACTTTTCAAAGTATGGGTAAGTTCTGTCATTAAATACAATAAAGCCAGTATCTATTGCGTATTTTATGCCGCATACATCAACATCAACCGTTGCAGTGTGGCCACCTATATAATCATTTTTTTCAAATACGGTTACATCGTAATGTTTATGAAGCAAATGCCCACATGTTAAACCAGATACACCAGTTCCTATTATTGCTATTTTTTTCAACGGGCTAATCCTTTTGCGATTTTAAGCCAAATTGGGAGTGGTAAAATACGTAATGCTTTTAATATAAGTGTAAAACGGTACGGAAAGTGAACATCTTTTCGGCGCTTATGTATCCCCTTAATCATATAGTCTGCGGCTTTTTCAGCGGTAACAGCCATAGGCATCGGGAAATCATTTTTATTAGTAAGCGGAGTTTTCACAAAGCCAGGGTGAACTAAAGTCACATCAACATCATCTAAATCAACAGCTAAGCTTTTTGCTAAGTAACTTACACCCGCTTTTGATGCACCATAAGCTTCTGAACGAGGTAGCGCAAGATAGGTAACACTTGAGCTGACCAAAACAAGCTGACCACCTGAATTTATTTTAGGAAGTAGCGCCTCAAGGCAATACCCCATAGAGAGTAAATTTACGTTTATTACACGCTCAAACAATGCACTATCAAAGTTTCGTGCGTCATCTATGTATTCACAGTTACCCGCGTTTAAAATAACACGGTCAAAATGAGGAAAGCCAACTGTCGACTCTTTAATGTCTTGTAGATTAGTTGCGTCAAATTTGCATACTTGAATATTGTCGTATTTAGCAAGCTCAGCGAGCTTTTCACTATTACGGCCACAAGCTATAACAGTGTCTCCCATCTGTGCATATTTAATTGCTAACTGCTCACCAATACCAGAAGTAGCACCCGTTATAAGTGTGATCATAATTAACCTGCCCTTTTATCAATTAGCTTTATAACACTACCAAGTAAAGGAATATGTTTGTACAGCAACTCGCCCACATTAAAGTAGTCTCTGTGCTTGATAATTTTGCCATTTTCAAAAATAAGCTTGCTATGACCTTCTACCGATATAGTTTTACCTGATGAAAGCTTTGGATGTGCATAGTGCATAGTCCAATAAATAAAAGCATTGTTTCCGCTATTAAACGAATCGCTAATATCAAACTGACAATGCTTAACATTGCTGTATAAGTTAGCAAAGTACCTGCGCAATTCTACAATGCCATTAATTTCGTGCATTGGGTCTATAAACTGTATGTTGTCACAGTAAATATCACTCAATAAATCAAGATTAGTGCTATCAAGCTGTTGGTATATTTCAACAAATTTATCTACTGGTAACTGGTTATCCATATCACACCTTAAATGCAGCAAGTGCACGTTCTCGTGCCGCTTTATGATCAACTATTGCTGGCCAGTAACATTCCTTATCTTTACCTATTGCGGCTAAATAAGTGTGTGGAAAATGAATGTGTTTATCTGGCACGTTTTCAAGCTCTGGCAAATACTTACGGATAAACTTGCCCGTTGGATCAAAGCGCTCGCTTTGTCTGATAGGATTAAAAACTCTAAAATAAGGCTGAGCATCACACCCGGTACTTGCAGCCCACTGCCAACCACCATTATTTGAGGCTAAATCGCCATCAATTAGGTGCTGCATAAAAAAGCGCTCACCTTCGCGCCAGTCTATTAATAAATGCTTAGTTAAAAAGCTCGCAACAACCATACGTAAACGATTGTGCATCCAACCGGTTTGCTTTAGTTGTAGCATTGCAGCATCCACTAACGGGTAACCTGTACGCCCTTCGCACCATGCTTTAAATTCACTTTCGTTTTTACGCCATACTACCGCGTTATACTTTTCGTTAAAGTTATCGCCTCGCGAAAGCTTAGGAAACTCAGCAATTAAGTGTCTGTAAAACTCACGCCATATGAGCTCGTTAATCCACGTAAAGGTTTTACTTTTCGACGTAGTTAAAATGTCAGGGTAGCGCTGTTGAATATTAATAAGTAGCTGCTTAGTACCTACAATACCTAGTGCTAAATAAGGGCTTAGACCCGATGTACCCTTTATGCTGGGTATATCACGCTGGTCGTCATAACTTGTCAGCTTATCGCATATAAAGTTATCGACCACGGTTGCTAGTGTTTCATCGTCAACCGGCCACTTATCAGAGCTTCCATCACTTTTGAGTAAATCGCTTTCATCAAACTTTATTGGCTCAGAGCTGAGAGGCCATTGTGGCAAACTAAAGTGCGTATCTTGGTACTGCTTTAACCACGCTCGCTTAAACGGAGTAAACACTTTGTACATTTCATTACTTTGGTTTTTAACCGTGCCAACAGGTGCAATTAAATCGCCTTCGTACAAGGTAAAAGTAATAGAAAGCTCATCGCATTCATGCAAAATTGCCTTATCGCGATTTACTTCATTAAGCTCATATTCTGTATTAGCAATTACATGTTTTACATCGTTTAACTTACAAAAATTAATAAGTTCACGCTCACAATCGCAAAAGCTTGGCGCTTCAATAATGTGTAAAGTAATACCGACATCAGCAAGCTGTGATTGAAGGTAAGCAACTCGGCGCTTGAGTAGGTCAATCTGAATAGGCGCAGCTTGATGTTGTTGCCACTGTTTTTCAGACACAAAAAAAATGGCGTGTTTAGCGCCATTATTAAGCGCTTGAATTAACGCCTCGTTAGAAAAAAGGCGCAAATCGCGCCTAAACCAAAATAATGTATCCATTAAATACCAAATCGTAATTTTAAATCGTGAGGATAAGGGTTAAAAAACACTTGTTTTTCAAGGTACTCATTTGGGTGAACCTTCAAATGATGTTTTAGCAAAGTAAGTGGTACATACAATGGCACCAACCCTTCGCGATATTCATCTATTGCATCACGAAGTTCTTGTTTTTCAACCTTCGATAAAAATGTTTTAAAGTAACCTTGTAAATGCATTAGCGTGTTGCAGTTATTTCTTCGAGAAGCTGGCTTTTTAAGACCCGTCATCAAACCTAAAATATATTCATCAGCAACTGCGCTTATATCGTCACCTACATATGTTCCTAGCAGATTACCCAAGTCGCGATAAGCTTGGTAATTATGAGCCATTAACAAGTACTTATACTGAGAATGAAATTGAGTAAGCTTGTGAACCGATAGCGGCTCTTGTACTAGCTTTTGCCAATTTTTAAATACGTAAATTCTCATTACAAAGTTTTCACGTAAGTGCATGTCGTTTAAACGTCCATTTTCTTCACATGGCAACAATGGGTTATGCTTCATTATTTGCTCAGCAAAAAAACCTACACCTTCTGAGGTATTGCCCGTACCAGCTTCATTGTATATTTTAATGCGCTCCATACCACAGCTTGGGCTTTTTGCACAAAATACAAATCCGCTTAATTCTTTAGCTTGTTCAGTTGCAATTTTTTTACCATATTCGGTAAGTTGCTGCCCTACTTCGCCGGTGCCATCTGGGCGACATACTTTAATAGTATCGCCTACTTTAACTTGACGAATAGTTGGACGAGGTATCGGTAAACCTACTGCTACCTCCGGACAAAAACGTGTGTACTCAACGTGTTTGCCTAATTCGTCCATACAAAAATTTGACTTTTTATGTCCTGTGTCAAATCTAACTTTTTCGCCTGCTAAGCAGGCGCTTATACCTATTTTTATTATATCTGTTTGCATATATTCTCTTAGTAAATCAAATTACCTATTGGATTTAGTAACTTGCTGAAGCCCTTATTAAAATGTAGCGCACTACTTACAACTGTAAAGCACAAACATCCATCTTTTGTTAAAGGAGTATGTTGATGACTACCATCTTGCCATATAAAGTCACCTGGCACATAGCTTCCATCTTCATCACTAAATTCACCATCTAATAGTAAGGTAATTTCAAAACCTGTATGCGTATGCTCAGGAATTTCACCACCAGCATCAATATGTAATAAGCTTGAACGCAGCGCACCATCATCTAATGCAACACGAGAACGCGCTAGCTTACCAACTTGTGTAAATTTGCTATGAGAAATACGTGTTAAAGCACGCGGCAGCTGATAATTGTGTTCGTTAATACTTACAGACACAGGCTCAACTTCATAAACCTCATCGATAGAATCATCAGACATGATCATATCAAGTACATTTAATTCAAATTCTTCAAGTAATTCAGATTGCTCAGTTTGAGGTTTCTCAAATTTGGCAGGCTCTTCACTAAATAATGCGTCCGCATTACTTGCTTCAATTTTGGCTACTTTAGCTTGGCACACAGGGCACATATCTACATGTATAGATACGGCTAAACTTAGTGATGTAGCAAGTGATGCATCGCAATACTGTGTCAGTAAAGTTTCACTCGGGTGATGTTTAATCATGCTGATCTCCCATTTCATTACGTAATTTTTGCAAGGCCAAACGTAATCGTGATTTTACCGTGCCTACTGGAATATTAAGTTGATGTGCAAGTTGCTCTTGCGACATATCTTGAAAATAAACGCCTCTTACCACTTCGCGTTGAGCAATAGGTAATTTATCGAGGTAGCGTTTAATTTGTTTATCTTCTAAATGATCGCTGTATTCGTGATGCGTATCTTGTGAGTCGTTTAATAACGGCCAAATGTCTTCGCTTATGTTTTCTTCTTTATTACTTTTCATTTTACGAAGCATATCGAATGAAGCGTTACGCATAACGGTGTAAACCCACGTAGTCGCCGCACCTTTATCACTATGATACAAATGTGCTTTACGCCAAACAGACGTTAATGTTTCTTGCACAAGCTCCATAGCTTGCGCTTCAACACCAAACTGCTTAATTCCAAAGCGTTTAATTTTTGGCGCAAAGTATTCAAATAAATATGAAAACGCTTTTTTATCGCGTGATTGCGCAACATCTATAAGCGCTTGCATGAGCTCTTTACTCGGCGTTTCTGGCATGGCAGTGTACTTACCTGTATTAGGTTCACAACGTGGTGACTGTTGTTGACTTACCATAATAATTTATCCCGTTATTGCTTTTGTATTAAGTAATACGGGCAATAATTAATTTAGGATCATAAAATTTAGGCAAATTCGTTATTAATCACAGTATGGAGGAAATTAAGTAAGTTATCAAAATTCGTTTCAAACGCAAGTTGCTGTTTTTTCTCAATTGATATAGGTAGGAGCTCAAGCCAACGTGCTGCAATCCAAGGCAACTTGTCAAAATGAGTTTTTTTGTACAATAAATTAAGCTCTGAATTACCTGCAAATACGTTTTTAAGCGCGTCGTGTAGTAGGTAATGTTCACCAATTTGATTGTTAGAATCTTTGTACCAATACGGCGTATTACAAGGCGACACTAAGCCATGACGTAATTCGTCTTCGTCTTGATAAACATCATTAATTTGCACGTTTTTAGATGCAAATACATCAATTAATAATACATCGTTATCGTCTTGGTCAAAATCAATAATATCAACAAGGCAACCTTGCGCGCTTATATTAAAAGGCGTGTCATGCTCGAAAGTACAAAGCACAAACCCTGTATTATTTTTTAATGCGGTTTTAACCATATTTAAATAGCGAGGCTCAAATATGCGTAATCGCGTATAACCTTCAGGTAACATAAAAATGGGTAATGGAAAAATCGCACGTTTCATAAAGTCTACTTATTTCAAACACTCTGCCTTTATTTACGTGCGCTTTAGCTAAGTCGATCAGCTTTGTATGAATCGAATTAATTACCAGCTATATAATTGGTTAAAGATTAAACCAACCTCCCATAGCTTTAAACACTTGAACCGAGTAATAAGCGCTAATCATGCTTACTACGGGTGCTAACATTAATGCAAATAATCCAAGTTCACTGCTCATCGTCTTAATCCTTTAAGTGGTTTATTTTACGTTTTTAACGCTAGCGTCAGTATTTTTAATCGTTGCGCTATCTGTTAAAACGGGCTCATCTAATAACCCCTCTAAAACAGTTTTAGCATCAAAATAAAGCGTTTCCTTTAGTGATTTTTCAAGCTCGATTGTGGTTTGCTTTACGTAGCTTGCTACACTTTGAGTTAATATATCAGTTACATCTAGGTCCACTTCTACTGCATGAACTTGCGCAGAACCTAATACTAATAAACTTGCCATAGCGATTTTAATTGAATGTTTCATAATGGTATTCCTTGTTTGTGTATTGTTTAGACGTAGTTATATACTCAAGGGTTGTGCCAACATAAAAACAAACCTTAACTAATTGTAATTAAACAACTTTACATTGATTGCTTTAATTTAATAAATTCATACCTCGTTAATTTAACCATTTAATTTAATTTTTTGACTATTTTTTAGTTAATAAATAAAAGAGTTTTAAGTGTATTAATACCGTCACACTAAATACATTTAGCGTTTATAAAAACGTCATATCTACCCGCTAAAGTGCACACCACTATAAATAATTCAAAAAGTGCAGTATGACCCTTTTATCACGTCGAAATTTTTTAAAAACCTCAGCAGCAAGCATATTTACCGTCGCAGTATCGAGTGCCATTACAGGTTGTGCTCAAACATTAATAAACAAACCTCTATCGGCTATTGAATTTAAACACGGTGTAGCGAGTGGCGATCCGCTCAGTAATGCTTTAATAATATGGACACGCGCAACAACTTCTCAATTAACGTCAGAAGTAACTGTTGCTTGGGAGTTGGCAAGTGATTCTAAATTTAAAAATATTATTCGCAGCGGGCGCGAACAAACCGATAAAAGCCGCGACTTTACAATAAAAATAGATGTGCAAGACCTTACTCCAAATACAGAATACTTTTATCGCTTTATTGGGTTAAATACACAAAGCCCTATTGGCCGTGCTAAAACACTACCAATAAATAATATTGAACAAATAAAAATGGCTGTTGTGTCGTGCTCAAACTACCCTGCTGGGTACTTTAATGCCTACACAGATGCCGCTAAGCAAAAAGATTTAGATGTAGTACTGCATTTGGGAGATTACATTTACGAATACCCAATGGGCGGGTACGCCACACAAAATGCAGAAAACATTGGCCGCCAATTAGCAGCTGATAACAGCGGTGAAATTATTACCCTTAGCGACTATCGTAAACGCTATGCTATTTACAGAACAGACCAAGGCCTTCAAGCACTTCACGCTGCAGCGCCATTTATCGCAATATGGGATGATCACGAAGTTACTAACGATACCTATAAAAGTGGAGCTGAAAATCATACCCCTGATGAAGGTGACTTTTTTAAACGCCGTGCATCAGCCATTCAAGCCTATTACGAATGGCTGCCAATTAGGCCGCCTAGGGGCGAGCAAAGCCCGCAAATATACCGCACCTTCGATTTTGGTAATTTAATAAGCTTACACATGCTAGATACGCGCGTAATAGCACGCGATAAACAACTCGCTTACAGCGACTATAAAAATCTAGAGACCAAACAAATGGATGTTGCGCGCTTTGCGAGCGATTTAAATAATACAAAAAGGCAGTTACTGGGTAGTACACAATTAAACTGGCTCACGAGTGCAATAACTCAATCAAATGCAAAGTGGCAAGTATTAGGTCAGCAAGTGTTGATGACTAAAATGTGGCTACCTACTGAAATATTCTCGCAATCCGATCGCACTAAAATACCCGAGATATTAAAAGAGCTTGTTGCCATTAAAAAAGCGGTGTTAGCAAATAAAACGGTAACTCCCGAGCAACTCGCACGCGTAAATACTTTAATGCCTTATAATTTAGATGCGTGGGATGGTTACCCAAGCGAGCGCGAAGCATTATACAAAAGCATTACCGCATTAAATAAAAAGTTAGTCGTGGTTGCAGGTGATACGCACAATGCGTGGCATGGCACATTAAAAAATGCAAAAGGCGAAAGCGTAGGAGTAGAGTTTGCAACACCTGGTGTTACATCCCCGGGTATGGAGCATTATTTAGCGCTTAATACAGCACAAGCAAAGCAAATGGCTGACTCGCTTTCATTGTTAATAAACGATTTAAACTATTGTGACTTATCACACCGTGGGTATATGCTACTGACTATTACTAAAGAGCAAATCACAACCGATTGGCGCTATATAGATAACATAAACTCACCAAGCTACAATATTGTTGAACAACACCAAAGTGTTTATAAAGGCTAATACTTTTAAAAAGAAGGTAAATGTATTATTTACCTTCTTCGCATATTTTATTTAACGTGCTTAATTACAAGTATAAAGAAGCGTCCACGAAGCATCACTTCCTGGAAGACTGTTTGTATACCAATTTGCGCTGTATGCATTACCTTGATATTGCATTTTGTCGTCGGTGTTATTGTGAGTAAACGGACCACCTGAGTAATCTTTGTTCACCCAATTAGGGTATGCATTAATACCGTTACAATCTGTTGAACTTACAACACTGCATCCGTTTGTATCAACACTTGTACCAGCGGGTGTATCTGGGCACTGATCAATATCATCATTCACACCATCGTTATCCGCATCGCTTTGTGGCTCAATTACTTCAACAACACAACCTATATTATTAACAGTTTCACCTGCAGGTGTATTAGGGCATTGATCAACATTATCGCTTATACCATCGGCATCGCTGTCAGTTACTGCACAACCAATACTATCAACCGTTGTACCTGCGGAAGTATTATCGCACTGATCAAGGCTGTCACTTACGCCATCCCCGTCGCTATCTAAATCAACATTGCTACTACCACCACCCCAACCTTGAATGATCTCTTTAACTTTAGAGCCTGACGATGTTAGTGAATTCCAACTACCGCCTGGAGTAAATAACGAAGCACCTTCGTTTTTATCGTTTAAAGCCCAGTTAGCGTGGCTAATATTGTTTGTTTTAAAAAATGCCATCCATGCATCGGTTTCATTGATATTAACACCACCATTGCCATCAGCATTAACTGTTCCCCACTCTGTGGCGAATAGTGCAATGCCGTTATCGAGTGCTGTTTGTGCTTTATTTCGATACGATTGACCATGCGTGCCAGCATAAAAATGCAGAGTGTAAGCAATATTGGCGCGATCAATTGGGTTTTGTGATGCCACATCAACATCTTGCGACCACGTAGGCGTTCCAACCACAATTAAGTTATCAGGATCGATTGCTCTAATTTTATCAATAACTGTTTCTGCGTAAGGCTTAATATCGTTAACCCATGAGATTTGTAACGGCTCGTTATAAATTTCATAAATAACATTGTCGTACTGCCCATATTTGGTAGCTACGTCTTCAAAAAAGCGAACTGCAGTTGCTTGATCGGTATGTGCTTCATGGCTATGAAAATCAATAATAACGTACATATCTTCGCTAATAGCTGCGTTTACAACAGTATCAAGACGGCTCATATTGCCCTCCCAATCAAAGTTCAAACTACCACCAGTACTCGTACCATGCCCAATAGCTGCACGAATTAATGTTGCATTAAATTCAGTTTTTGCCTTTGCTACTGTTTCTGCTGTATAAAACTTTTCAGCGCCCCAACCCGTGTTACTCCAAAATAGGCTAGGTCCTGCAAAGCTTGTGTTTTCTCCACCCGCAAGAATTTGATTTCCACTCACCGTTAACTTTTCAACAGCGGCATTGGCCATTGTTGAGCATCCTAATAATAAAGCTAACGATAAGCTCGCCACTTTAAAATCCTTTCTTTTGTGATTATTTGAACTGTTATTCATCGTATTTCCTTAAATTGAAATTATCAGTCGTCATTGCTTGACGTAATAAATTGACACCAAACCAATACTTAATAGTCAAATAAAGTTAATTTGGCGAGCAGAAAGTACCATTTATTTATTAACATTAAATGAATAAAAAGGTACAAAGATAAGGATTTTAGTTAACTAAATATCAACAAGTGAGTGATTTAACGAGGTTTGAGGATTTTACTGGGTATATACAGGCATTTACACGATGTTTACATGATGCGGGCAAAAAATCTCGGTTACAAAAAATATGTATAAAAATGAAAAGGCGGTAATAATAATTATTACCGCCATCAATAATAGCTAAATATCAGGGATAAATATGCGGGAAGAAAATTAATAAGCCAACCAAACCGAGTTCTAATTAAGTGGCTTATTTTTTAGTGGGCAGCGCTTTTCTGCCCAAACGGTATGCATCCATCATACTCAGCACCCAAATTATAATCATTAAAGGTACATACTTATATTCAGCGAGTTGAGCGCAAGCGTCAGATGGTTGTTGCGCGGCTTTTAAAATGGCCGTAACCGACATGGGGATTTTTCCGTTTACAATTTCATTTGCAGTACACTGTGCAATCGCAAATATATCTTGAAAGGTTAAAATTAAAAGAACAGAGAATACACCCGCAAAAATAGCGCCTATAAGGTGTTTTTTTAAAGAAAAATGCCCCGCTCCAGGATAAACAATGGCGGTAAGTAAAGCAGCTTTTAGATCTTGTTTCATGGTTATTTCAGCTCGTAATATGTATTACACTAGACACCAACATAGTGAATTAATTCTCTTTAAAATCAAGTAAAAGCTAAAGTAGCGTATCAAATAAAGTTATTTAGAATTACTCACAGCTAAGATTGAAACTTTCAGCGTACAGTTGTACACTGAAATTAATTCCAATAGTGGTAGGAACAGTTATGTCGTTAGAAACGCCTTATTCCCGTAAAGAAGAGAAATTAAACGTAATCAGCCATGCACTCGGTATTATATTTGCCGCGTTTGTTATGTGGGATCTATTTAGTCAAGCCACCAGCACTAAAGCGTATATTAGTACTGCAATTTATGGCAGCAGCTTGTTTATACTATTTTTGTCATCCACTTTGTACCACGCCAGTATTCAACCGCGCTTAAGAGCCTTTTATAAAAAGTGCGATCACTGCGCCATATACTTATTAATTGCCGGCACCTACACTCCCTTTTTATTAATCTCATTAACCGGTGCTTGGTCATGGGCAACACTTACATTTATTTGGGCGGTGGCACTAGCAGGCGTTGCGTACAAAGTATTTGTACGCAACGGCAATAAAAAAATATCACTCGCCACCTACTTACTCATGGGCTGGTTTGCACTAGCTATTGTATATCCACTTTATTCTAGTGTTGATGTAAAGGCACTTTACTGGCTACTTGCCGGCGGTATTTTTTATAGTTTAGGTACATTATTTTACAGTGCTAAAAGCACCCAATTTAGCCACGCAATTTGGCACTTATTCGTTATTGCTGGGTGTATTTGCCATTATATTTCAATTAGCAATTACGTTTATTAAATAAGCTAGAACTACTTGTATAATTCGAATAGCTCAAATTTATGACTACGTAATTTAGCCAAGTAAATTAATGGCTGCTTGAGTAACCTGATTTGCTTGAGCGAGAACCGTAGTACTAGCTTGTTGTAATATCTGATTTTTTGTAATTATAGCTGTTTCAATAGCAAAATCGGCATCCTGTATACGACTGCGGGAAGTAGAAACATTCTCAGAAATATTTGCTAAATTATTAATCGTATGATTAAGTCGATTTTGTATTGCACCTAAATTTGCTCTATTTGCATCTATTTGTTTTAAAGCAGCATCAATTACCTCGATAGCTGATTGTGCCCCATCAGAGTTTTCACCTGAGATATCTATGTCATCAACATGATCTAATATACTTACTCCACCAGTTTGAGGTACATTTAAGTAACGATTAACATCTCCTCCATTGACGCTAATTTCATCTGAAGAGGACAATTCTAATTTAGAGAAAACAGATGCTCCATTGTTAGGGTTTACTGGTGACTGTAGAGCACCAACTGGAGCGCCATCAACAAGTTGGCCTAGCTTAACTGTTGGAGATGATGTCATATCTAAGCCATCAACATCAACACCGAACACATCAAATGAAGTGGATGTAGCCCCTGCTACATTATCTCTTTCTATCACTTCATAACCATCAGACTGAAGATCTTCCATTAATCTGTCAAAGTTACCGCTATATTTACTCAGATCATAGCTATCTATAACTATGCCTCCCTTCTTAAAGCTCATAACACCATCATCTGCTGAAGTTAGTCCTTCTATCCGAGCTTCTAACTTTGTAGAGGCAAGTACATCAGCACCACTATTGTTAATAACGTCAGCAACAATACTAGCTCCAGTACCTGCTGGAATACTGATACTTTCGCCATTTAAGGTCCATAAATCAGAAGTTGAAAACCTCAACGATGTAATTGTATCTAAAGGGTATGGTGCTGCAGGAAAATAAATTGGTTCAATTTTATAAATTCCAATAGCGTCAGCAGAAACATCATTCAAATTTAAATTAATTGTTTCATTTGCATTAGCACCTACCTGAAACTGCTTTGTACCAAACGTACCATCAAGTAAACCAATACTTCCAAATTGAGTAGTTTCCGCTATGCGGGTTATTTCTTGCTGCAACGCTGTCACTTCTTTTTGTAGTGCAGCCCTATCATCTCCATTATTTGAGCCATTCGCAGATTGTAAAGACAATACTCGCATTCGCTGTAGGATACTCGAAGACTCTTCCATAGCTCCTTCAGCAGTTTGCGATATAGATATTCCATCATTGGCATTGCGTTGAGCAACTGATATACCATTAATTTGGGAAGTCAAACGATTTGATATTTGCATACCAGCTGCATCATCTTTTGCACTATTAATTCTCATACCTGAAGATAGACGTTGCATTGAAACCTCAAGGTCTTTACCGAATTTATTAAGGTTTCGCTGCCCGTTGAGTGATGCTGTATTTGTTACTACTGATAGCGCCATTAAAACGTCCTTTTAAGTTTCAGCATGATTCATACAAAATACACGCATTATTTAAGCCACTATAAAGCTTTATCTTTAAAAGTTCTTAAAATAAAAAACAATTAGGCTCTCTAAGCATGTGTTGAAGGAGATGTGAAGTATGATGAATCAGTATTAAACAAAACAACAAAGCTTATCATCCATTAATGCATCAACTAACCAATACCAATTAAATGTTGATCCAACAACAAGTCCTGCTAGCTTGTCTTTATAAGGGGCTAAAAAAGATAAAATGACAGACATGTCATTATTTAAACGCTTACAGCTAAGCGTTTCACCTTGTTCATCAATAATAGCAATCACACTATTATTTGAATGCAAGTCAATTCCACCATATAGTTTCATACTAAGTTCCTCGAGGTACAGTTTATGTTTTGGTTAACACAACTGTATCGGAAAACTCAAAGAGCTTTCTATATGGTTATCAAATCTTGACTTCAGACATTATGACATCTGACCGTCTGCAGTTAGCACAAAGCCGTCCATCTCTTTGCTCACCCACTTAACTCCCAAGTTATAAAACACTCAAAACTGATATTTTGCTTTAAAAAGTAATCTTCAGTGTCATCAACGCGGTAAGTTGGGCTGTTTCTAGTAAATTCATCATTTTTGTCGGATGGCGTGGCTTCGCCACTTATCCGACCTACGTCAAAATGTAGGTTGGTTAAGCCGAAGGCGCCACCCAACAAAGTTTCAGATTCACGCCTTGAAGGACAGCTGCTGGTATTTATCCGCCAATAATAGTCACATCACTCCCACCGGCACTCGCGCATATTCACTTTGTCGTTTTTAAACAGCACACCTTCTGATAGTAGCTTTTCGCGCTGTTCTTGGTATTTTTCGCTACCTGCAGGGAATGATATTTTACCTTGACCATTCACTACCCTGTGCCAAGGTATAACCGAGTCGTTTGGCATCACTTTTAATAAGCGCCCGACCAACCGTGAGTTTTGCGGATAACCAGCAAGAGCTGCAACTTGCCCGTAACTTGATACTTTTCCTACTGGTATGCCTGCGATAACAGTATAAATAAGCGTTTCTTTATCAATATCCATTGTTGTTAGAATATTCCTTACTTAGTTGTTTAAATTGCTCCCAGATAGTACGCGCTACAGGGCCGTGGTGCATTGCATGCTGCCTAAAGGCTCTAATTTGCGCGCTAAATTTATGCTCTCGGTCAGTTATGTGTATTTCTTGAAGTAAGCCTGCTTTTATTTCAGGGTCGCAGTGCTCTAGGCTCATCATTGCCCAACCTGCGCCTGAGAGTAAAAACGATTTTAAAGTCGATACATCATCAATTTTCATCATGGCGGAGCCTTTTGAGTACGATAGCCTGTCGCTGTCGATACTCAAGTCACTTTCAAACATGGCTAAACACGGATACGTTTGCAGTTCGCTATAGGTGAGTTTTTGAGGGAGTACGCCTTTAGCGCTCACAATGCCAATATCGAGCCTACCTATGGGGACGCTTTCTAAATCGCCTGTTGCATGAAATAAATCAAACCACGGGCCAATACCTAATTCGGCTTGCCCACTGTTTACTTGCTCTAATGAAATAAAGCGCTTCCCGCTGGTTAAGCTAAACTCTGTGCTGGTAAACAACCTAAAAGTATTACTTATGATCTCGTTATAACTCTGCATATGACAAAGTTGCTCGTAACAAACTCTAAATTGGGGTTCATTACCTAATGCCAATTCTTTAGCGAGCTGTGCTAGCTCGTCGTTGGCATGCAGTAGTTGCTGCGCTTCGCGGTGAAAAACACGCCCTTTTTCAGTAAGCTGCAATCGGTACTTACTTCTGTCTAGTAACTCAAACCCTATTTTGGCTTCTAAGTTTTTAATTGCGAGTGTAAGCGCGGGCTGCGTTTTATGTAGCTTTAGTGCTGCTCCGCTTAAGCTTGCGCTTTGCACTATGGCATCTAAAATTATTAATTGATTCAGCTTCATATACCGCTCTGCAACATTATAAGTAAAACTTATTGAGTTTCTAAAATTTAATGATTTTTATTTTATATGTTTGCAGCGTATGCTGCACTTAATTATTTTGCCATCATTGCAACGGAGAAGACATGAAACTCTTTCGTCTATGTTTATTAACAACGACCTTACTTAGCTTAATAGCCTGTTCTGAGCCAGAACAACAAGTTAAAGAAGAGCCCATTCGCCCTGTTAAATTATTCAACATAGGTCATGATACGCAAATTAACATTCGTAGTTTTCCTGCTGAAGTTGTTGCAAACCAAGGCTCGTACCTTGCTTTTAGGGTAAACGGTGAACTTATTAAGTTTCCTGTGCTTGCTGGCGAACACGTTGAAAAAGGTGATTTATTAGCAAAACTGGACCCTGAAGATTTTCAGTTACAGTTTGACGAACGTAAAGCGCGCTTTGAATTGGCAAAGTCACAACTTGGCCGTATTGAGCAATTGTTTGAGAAAAAAATCACTAGCCAGTCAGAATTAGATCAAGCCACTGCTAATATGCAAATTGCTGAATCTGCATTTAAAATTGCACAAACGAACCTTGAATACAGTGAACTACGCGCACCATTTTCAGGCACAGTGGCTAAGGTGTTTGTTAAAAACTTTGAAAATATTCAAGCAAAGCAAAATATACTACGCTTAGAAACACGCGATTTAATGGACGTAGAAATTCAGGTTCCTGAAAAAATAGTCGCTCGCTTTAAAAAAGGCACCGATTACCACCCTACTGTAAAGTTTGATGGCTTTGACGACAAAGAATACATACTTGATATTAAAGAGTGGGATACCCAAGCAGATCCTGCAACACTTACTTATAAAGTTGTATTTTCGCTACCAGTACCTGAGGACTTTAATTTACTAGCCGGTATGACGGGTAGCGTGCTTATTGATTTAAGTAAAGTAACGCGCTCGCAAGTTGCTTATACAATCTTACCTATCGAGTCGGTGTTTTCTGAGCCGCAAGAATCAATTGAAGATAACGCCTACGTATGGCTTTTTGATTCAAAAACTAGCCAAGTGCATAAACAAGCTGTAAAGGTTGGCCAGTTGCACCGCGATGGCATTGAAGTATTAAGCGGTATTGAAGAGGGCCAAATTGTGGTTTCAGCCGGTGTGCATTCACTAAAAGAAGGCATGAAAGTAAGAGCATGGAATAAAGAGCGAGGCTTATAATTATGAGCTTTGCACAACTCTCCATAGAGAAAAAAGTAATCAGTTGGATGTTTACGCTGCTGCTATTAATTGGCGGTAGTGTGTCGTACTTTGATTTAGGGCAACTAGAAGACCCTGAGTTTACGCTTAAAAAAGCCATGGTTATTACTATGTACCCTGGCGCGTCGCCGCAACAAGTTGAAGAAGAAGTTACTTTTCCGATTGAAAACGCGATTCAGCAATTGCCTTATGTTGACTACGTTACGTCTATTTCATCTAACGGTAAGTCGCAAATTTCAGTAGAAATGAAAAGCAATTATCGTAAAGAGCAGCTTCGCCAAATTTGGGATGAAATGCGTCGTAAAATTAACGACCTTTCTCCGTCATTACCCAGTGGTGTTTACCCAAGCACTATTTTGGACGACTTTGCCGATGTTTACGGTGTTATGTATTCGGTAACCGGCGATGGTTATTCGTATGATGAGCTTAAAGATTACGTCGATTTTTTAAAGCGCGAACTGGTATTGGTTAAAGGCGTTAGTAAAGTAACCGTTGCGGGGCAACAACAAGCGCAAGTAATGGTTGAAGTTTCTACGCGTAAACTTGCTCAATTAGGTATTGCGCCAAGCCATATATTCCAGTTATTGCAATCGCAAAATACGGTATCTAACGCGGGTAAAATTCGCGTGGGCGATGAGTCAATTCGCTTGCATCCTACTGGCGAATTTAAAGATGTAAAAGAGCTCGAAACCTTATTAATTTCAAAATCAGGTGCCAATGAGCTTATTTACTTAGGCGATGTAGCAAAGGTTTACAGAGAGTACGCAGAAGTACCAAATAACATTATTCGTTATAACTCTCAGCAAGCTTTACTTATTGGCGTGTCGTTTATGTCGGGTGTTAACGTAGTTGATGTGGGTAAAAACATAGACGAGCATTTAGCTTCACTTGAATATCAACGCCCTCATGGTATTCACATAAATTCTGTATACAACCAACCACAAGAGGTTCAAAAATCGGTTGATGGTTTTATTATCAGCTTACTTGAAGCCATTGCGATTGTTATTGTTGTACTGCTGTTATTTATGGGTTTAAAAAGCGGCATTTTAATTGGTGGTATTTTACTGCTTACTGTACTGGGTACGTTTATATTTATGAAGTTGTTTGCTATCGACTTGCAACGTATATCGCTTGGGGCACTTATTATTGCTCTTGGTATGCTAGTTGATAACGCAATAGTCGTCACTGAAGGCATATTAATAAACCTTAAACGTGGGCAAACAAAACTCAAAGCAGCGGTTAATATTGTTGAGCAAACAAAATGGCCCTTATTAGGTGCAACAGTCATTGCAGTCACTGCCTTTGCGCCAATTGGTTTAAGCTCTGATGCCAGTGGTGAATTTGCCGGTAGCTTGTTTTGGGTGTTGTTTATTTCGCTTTTATTAAGTTGGATAACAGCCATTACGCTAACGCCATTTTTTGCCAATTTAATGTTCAAGGAAAACGAATTTAAAAACGAAGAAGGCCAAGAAGATGAAGACCCATATAAAGGTTTTATTTTTAATGGTTACAAAGCAATTTTAGATTTAGCGCTGCACTTTAGAAAAACCACGCTTATATTAATGGTTGTTTTACTGTGTACGGCGGTTGTTGGTTTTGGCTCTGTAAAACAGTCGTTTTTTCCTGCCTCTAATACACCTATGTTTTATGTAGATTACTGGCAAGAGCAAGGCTCTGATATTCGCTCAACCCTAGAGGGCGTTAAAAAACTTGAAGAGTTTTTACAAAAAGAAGACCTTGTTGAAGAAGTAACAAGTACAACAGGCCAAGGTGCACCGCGCTTTATGCTTACCTACGCGCCAGAAAAATCATACCCCGCGTACGGCCAATTAATTATTCGTGTTGCCGACAGAGAAGCCGTAGCAACTGTAATGCAAACAGTGCGTGATTACTCAAGCAATCATGCACTCTCTGCACAGCTTAAAATTAAACCGATGGAAATTGGCCCCTCTACTGATGCAAAAATAGAAGCACGTTTTTCGGGCCCTGATCCTGTTGTTTTAAGACAACTCGCCGCTACAGCCGAAGAATTGATTGGTAGCGACGATGGTGCATACAATATTCGTGATGACTGGCGCGCACGTACCAAAATGATTCGCCCGCAATTTAACGAGCAAAAAGCACGCCGATTAGGTATTAGTAAATCAGACTTAGACAATGTATTACTAACGAGCTTATCGGGTAAACAAGTGGGCGTATATCGCGATGGCACGCAGTTGCTACCTATTATTGCACGCTCTCCGGCAAACGAGCGCTTAAACGTAGAAAGCGTACACGACCTTCAAATATACAGCCCAGTATTGGGTGTATTTGTACCAGTGACTCAGGTTGTAGACGAATTTGATGTGCAGTGGGAAGACAGCCTAATAATGCGCCGCGATCGCAAACGTACTATTACAGTAATGGCCGATAATAATGTATTAGGGGATGAAACACCTGCAAAACTATTTGCCCGTATTCGCGGTCCGATAGAGAACATGGAACTACCGCGTGGTTACCAACTAGAATGGGGCGGCGAGTTTGAGTCATCAAGCAAGGCGCAAAAAGCAATATTTGGCTCATTACCGCTGGGTTATTTAGCTATGTTTGCAGTAACCGTACTACTTTTTAACTCGCTCAAACAGCCACTTGTTATTTGGGCAACTGTGCCGTTGGCTATTATTGGTGTAAGCGCGGGTTTGTTAGCTATGAATGCGCCGTTTAGCTTTATGGGGCTACTTGGTTTGTTAAGCTTAAGCGGTATGCTAATTAAAAACGGTATTGTATTAGTTGATCAAATAAATCTTGAATTAAGGGAAGGTAAATCGCCCTATGAAGCCGTGTTTGACTCTGGTGTGAGCCGTGTGCGACCAGTTGCAATGGCAGCTATAACGACTATTTTGGGTATGATCCCGCTGTTATTTGACGTGTTTTTTCAGTCAATGGCGGTAACGATTATGTTTGGTTTAGGCTTTGCTACCATACTAACCCTCATTGTAGTGCCAGTACTTTACACGGTTATATTTAGAATTGATTACGAGCCACGTAAGTAGTTAAACATATAATTGGTTAACATTAAAAAATGCTACAGGCTCAAAATCCTGTGGCATTTTTATTTAATACCGATGAAAAAAGAAAGGCTACATATTTAGTTGTTAAGAAACTAACCGCAACACTTCTTATATTTTTTGCCGCTACCACATACACAAGGTGCGTTACGCTCTGGTACTTTATCAAATACTTGTGGTGTTGACTTGCTAAGCGCAAAGTCTAGTTCGCGAATATCTTCTGGTACGTCTGCTTTAACTTCAATTGAAGCAAACAGCGAATGCTCTTCTAGTATTGCTTCTATTTCTGATTGTCGTTCAGCTGAGTTTACAATTAGCGTTAACGGGTGCAACTCTGTGCCTACCTTTGCGGTACGATTTGGCGCAAATCCATTACTGTTATTTTTACCCATTATGTCGGGCTTACCCATAAAGAAAAATTTTGACATGTTACTTCTATAACCTTTCTACATTATTAAGACGGCGCATCTTAACAGCTTACCCTTCATATAACTAAGTGTACTTGTAAATAGCTTAACAACACGTCTATAAAGCAATTTTAACTTAAAAATTTAAATGGCCTGCAAAATAGGCTAACCACTATTATATACATTTACTATAAACTGATTAAGTAAATGCGATTATTATCAATATTTAAATACTCTGTACACTTAGCTTCGTTATCTAAGCACTTACCAATTAAGCGATAGGTATGCTAACTAGGGCGATAGAAATTGCCTTTAACTTTTTAGCCTCACTTATACAGAGGCAATTTATTTAAGTAGAGAAAGTCATGTTTAAAAATTTTGGATGGATAGTAGAAGCTAAACTTAATGCTGGTGAACTTGAAAACTTTAAAGCGGTGATGAATTCACAAGTTAATCGCGCACTTAATGAAGTTGGCACTAAAAATTATCAATATTATATGTCTGATGCTGGCGATGTTTTAGTTTACGAACGCTTTGCTGATGCAGACTCTTCACACGAACATATTGAAAATTGGGACGATCATTCTGCACGTTGGATGGCGGCTGCTGCACCTACACGCATGGTGCATTTAGGCGAATTACCTGATGATGTTCGTGAGCGTCATGCGGCTTTAAGCCCTCTTTGGCTAAAACCATTTGGTGGCTTTTCTCGCGAAGAAGAACAAACGAGTCAAATTAACAAAAACGGTGATACGACATTTGATAATTTTGGCTGGATTGTTGAAGCCAAGCTAAACCCTGGCCAGTTAGATGCCTTTCGTGAAGTAATGAATTCACAAGTAGAACGTGCAAAAACAGAGCCTGGTACACTAAATTACCAATATTACATGTCTGACGATGGCGATATTATGGTTTATGAGCGCTTTAGAGATTTAGAAGCATCGCACATACACATCCAAAACTGGGATGATCATGCAGAGCGCTGGATTGCTGCAGCAACACCAACACGTATGGTTCATTTGGGTGATTTACCTAAAGAACTAACCGATAAACATGCTGCACTGTCACCACTTCTATTAAAGCCTCTAGGTGGTTTTGCAAAGTAAATATGGATAAATACTAAATTCGTAATATAGTTAAATGCCACTGACTAGACTCAGTGGCGTTTTAATATCTAACTCAATATTATGGAAAAGCCTTGGAAAACTTTAAAATTGCAGTACTAATAGCAGGCAGTCTTTTTATACTTTTTGGTTATTTACGCTTTATAACTGACGATAGTGGTAACGTGAACTTAAACAACTACCGTTTTACAGGGGGCATACTACTGGTTATTTCCGGTATGGTTGATGGCACACGCGACCTTGTTAAGCGCCTGCGCTCTAAAAACTCGTTATCGGCGATTACAATTTATTTAGGTATACTCTTATTTTATATTGGCTTTAGCATTCAATAGCTAAACATTAAGCGCTAATTTGGGCTTTATACAAGCAGCATTTTATAAGTGAATACCTGTGACCTTTAAACAACTATTCAACAGCGCCTTATTACTTTTAGTAACAGCACCTCCGCTGGTTTTACTTGCATGGGATGAACAAGCCGATCCCGCTTTTATTCCCAACGGTATATATAACACCTTAACATTTACGTTATTTCCAATAATGACGATCGTGTTATCGGTTGCTTTATTTAGGCACTTATATAAAAAATACAATAATAACTTTGAATTTAAACATACGGTTAAAGATTATATTGTTGAGCACGGGAAATTCCGTTCAGTATTTATACCAATCGGTTTACCTATTTTAATTTACTTATGGTTGTGGACGTCAGTATGTATTTCAGTAAAGTTACTGGCTAATAAATACGGCGATAATATATGGCAGCAAGAATATCAGTTACTCGAAGTAGGTACTTGCCCAACTGATTATGAATACAGTTGCGCAAAACTGACTGTACTGGATTTAAAAAGCTATAAAAAGCACACTTTTAGATGGTATTTAGATAAAGGTAGATTGGTGGGTTTGCAAAATAACAACGTAAACTTAGTGGGCGTTAAAAGCCCACTTGGTAATATAGTACAAGAAATACAGTGGTAGTAGGATACCACTTAGCTGCACATTATTTTTTTAGACTGAGAATACGGTCAGAGCTTGGTTTTGAGTCTGATTTAGCATTAGACGACTTGTTCTCTTTAATGCTTTTTGGCTTACCCACATACGTTGTAGAACGCTTTTGGTAAGGAGTATTACTGCGCTCATTTTTGCGCTCTCCGTTAGCGTTGCTGCGCTCAGAGTTACGATTTGTATTTCGCTCAGTACTACGCTCATTATTTCGATCACCATTATTAAACCGTCGTGGGTTTTCGCCCTGAAAATCACGTTTTTTAGGTGCTAAAGGTGCATTATTTTCTGATTGCTTATTAGTATCAAGCGAGTGCTCTTGGGTTTTACCAGAATCAGAAATCGAATCGTTTATTTGCGCCATTTCAATATCTGACAAGTGACGCCACTGCCCTACTTTTAAACCTTTAAGTGTTACGTTCATTATGCGCGTACGTTTTAAGGTTACAACTTCGTAGCCTAAGTATTCACACATGCGGCGTATTTGACGGTTTAAACCTTGAGTAAGTACTATTTTAAATTCTTTGGGGCCACTTTGCGTTACTTTACATTCTTTAGTAACGGTATCTAAGATAGGCACGCCATTCGCCATTTTTGTAACAAACTGACGATTAAGCGGTTTATCTACCGTAACAACGTATTCTTTTTCGTGATTATTGCCCGCACGTAAAATTTTATTAACGATATCGCCTTCGTTAGTTAAAAATATAAGCCCTTCAGACGGTCTATCTAAGCGCCCTATTGGGAATATACGCGTAGGATAATTTACCGCGCGAATAATATTACTTTGAATTTTACTTTCGGTAGTACACGTTATACCAACGGGTTTATTGTAGGCAATGTAAACGCGCTTTGGCGTGGCTTTAAGCGGCTTACCATCAATTAATACAACATCGGTAGCGGCTACTTTTACGCCCATTTCTGGTGAGTAGCCATTAACGCTGACACGACCTTGCTCAATATATTTATCGGCTTCGCGGCGTGAACAAAATCCTGTTTCACTAATAAATTTATTTAAACGTTTTAATTCGGTCATGGCACTTATAGCGTAGTAATTTTTAAGGCGAGTAGTGTAAACCACCCACACTATTTTTTCGCCCCTAATTTACTATTTATAGACGTTTAAGCACTAATTTTTGCTTTCGTTAATTTACGCCATACATATTCAAGCGGACCTTGATTAAAATAGCGGCTGTATATAAAGGTAAATATGAGCTGCAGCACAACTAAACCCGTTGCTACTAACCAGTAATCAATACGATCAAAACTGAGTACCCAGTGCGTAAATAGCACTTTATATAACAATAATTGCATGAGTGTTTGGCTAATATATAAAGTAAATGCTAAGCGCCCTGCTTGTTGAATAAGCGTGCCGACGTGTGCCTTGTTATTGCAAAATTTAACAATTAAATGAATATAAAGCGTAGCCATACCTAGCGCCGCAAACATATTTACAAATTCTTGCACTCCATACCCTAAGCTGCCACTAAGCTGTGATGCATAAAGCCTAACACCACAAAAAATAATGGTTATTGCAACGCAAATTATTAATTGCTGAGTCGTTAAGCCTTTACTAAAAACATCTTGTTTATATAAATAAATACCAATGAGCATAAGACCCACGCACATCCACATTATCATTATTGGCACCATAACAAGCATCAATGTGTTCATGGCGAGGTTACTAATAAAGTAATCAATATAGTGTGGGTTATATAAATCTATAAACTGTGCTGAATCGCGGTAAATCACTTCATCGGGTACGCTAGATATAACAAGCACGGTAGCTACACCCGATAACAAAATAAACTCAAGTCCTCTTTTTAAAAGTACGTTGCTATCACTCTCTAAATATTTAATAACAAACCAGCCAGATACACCGTAAACAAATAAAATATCACCTGCCCAAAGTAAAAAACCATGCGCTAAACCAAAGAGGATTAACCAATAGAGCCTGCTTTTTAACTGCAATTCAGACTTATAACGTTGCCACTGAATATAAAGCCCGGCGCCAAAAAGCAAACTAAACAGTGTTCTAAAACGCCCATCTACAAACACGCTGCTAAAGGTGTGAATAATTGAGTCGCTAACAGGAGGATTAGTTAAAGAGGTATACCCGTATTCAAAAAGGCCGAAGGCGTAAGCATTCATGTAAACTAGGCCAAGCACGGCAACGCCGCGAATAAAGTCCATATTATAATTGCGCATTAAAGCTATTATCCGTTAAATATTATTCTTATAACTGTCAGCCCAATCGACTGACTGCTGGTAAAGTGGAGGTAGTATAGCACTATCTATATTTAGCAAAAGTACCGCTTGCTCAAGTGCCCACCAGCTTCCTGTTTCGTATGCTTTAACAACATTTAAAATATAATACAGTGTGTTTTTATCCCCTAATAATGCCGTTTTTATTTCATCAGGAAAAGGGAGCTTTTCAACAAGTAAGCTCATGGGTTGATCAAGGATTGCATCGAGCAGTGAAAATAATCCGGTTAAAAATGCTTCGCCTGGCTGGCTCTTATTAACCTTTTTTGCTAATAACTCACAAAAACGTGCGCGTACAACACACACTTGCATTAGCTCTGCCGGTTTTTTACCTGCGGTATGAGCAGTAACAATAAGGCTCACAAACTTTTTAAGGCGTTCATGCCCTAAATACACAAGCGCTTGCTTGAGTGACGATATTTGGCTTTGTATAGGAAACACACCGCTGTTTATTAAACGCAGCAATTTATATGCAAGTGCAGCATCAAGCTCAAACAGACCCGATATAGCTTTTATATCTGGACTGTTTTTCATTATTTCGGCGTAAATAGCGACGACTAAACCATAGTTATAGTCAATGTCATTTTGTTTGATCATGGTGGGTTTTGCAAAAAAATAGCCTTGAAAATAATCAAATCCCATATCAAAGGCAAGCTTGTAATCGTCTTGGGTTTCTATTTTTTCCGCTAGTATTTTTATTTGTTTATGCGCTTGTAACTTATTAATTATGGGCTGTATTTCGCTAAGAGGTGTAATTGCAATATCAAATTTAATGAGCTTCACAAGCTTTAAAAAACGATCCCACTGTGGTTTATATACAAAGTCATCGAGTGCGAGTTTGTAGTTACTATGAAATAAACCTCGGCATAGTTCATAGTTATCGTCGGTGGGTTCTATGGTTTCGAGTAACTCAATCACAACGTCTTGGCATGGTAGGAAAGCACATAAATCGAGTTTTAATGATTCTGGTCCTATATTAATAAGCGCTTTTTTGCCTGATGTAATATGGCGTGTACCTAAATTTAATTGATTTTCCATAATAAGCCTTGCTGTTGCTTGGCCTTCTGCAATATCTGGAAAATAATTTTTTGGACTATCACGAAAAAGTAGCTCATAGGCTACTACTTTTTTACTTCGATTGAATATTGCTTGCCTTGCAACAAATACAGACACATTACCTACTTCTTAGTTTTTATATAATACTAAGTAATTAAACCCTAAGCAGGTACATTTGTCACTAAACTTTAAAGTACAGCAACGATTTACCGGTATAAGGTTGTTATATAATCAGTTGCCACTTGTGGCCACGAAAAACGCATTTGCTCTGCGCTGTGCTTAATTTTATGCCACTTTTTAGGATTTTGCTTTTTAATTAAGAGAGTTTCGTCTAAACAGCTAATTAAATTACTCGTTTGCGTTGCTAACGTATCTCCATTAAAGCTAAAACCATTTTCGTGGTGTTTAACTGTATCTTTTAGTCCGCCAACACTGTGAACTAAACACGGTTGCCCCGCACGCATTGCCAGCATTTGGCTAATACCGCAAGGTTCAAATGAGCTTGGCATTAAAAATAAGTCACCTAATTGATACATTAAATCGCCAACACCTTGACCATAACCTTTCAAAAATAAAAGATTGGAATTACGTGCCATTGCTTTTGTAAATATGCTCTCGAGTTCTTTGTCACCCGAGCCTAAAACAATAAGCCTGCCGTTATATTCATTAATTACTTGGCACACTTTATCAATCGCTAAAGTTCCATTTACCTGCTGGCACAATAACAAAACCTTTTGCTCTGTAAGCCGGCCAACGCTTGTGACTAGTGGCCCATCATTAGCCACAGCTTTAAATTGTTGTAGTCGTTGATGAGCAATATAATAGCCGCTTTGTAACTGCTCGCTATTTGCCATCCAACCAAACAATGTGTTTTCTGCTTGGCTATAAAAATCAGCGATTGTAGCCTCTTCTAAAGTGTTACTTGGGTATTCACAGCCATTTAAAATACCAACAAGCTTACCTTGCCTTGCTGCGTTTTGAAGATCTTGCTCAAGCCCTTCACCACCAAAAAAACCATGCTCGTAATTGCTAGGTTCAAGTACCTCTTGGCTGTAGGTTGGTGATACAACATGTATTTTATCGCAAAGATTTATTGCACTGCGCATAGGATTAAAGCAATGAGGGTAACGCGGGTCGCATAGTTGCTGGCCATTATAACTAAGTGACGGAAACCATGCCTCTAAGCTTGAGTCGTCGTGTTTAAAAGGTCTTATACCTTGCAGTGCAATATTATGCACCGTGTAGGCAATCGGTAAGGTATTAAGTGAGCTATAACGTGGCTCAAACTTAAGTAAAACTGCAACGCAGGCGCTGTGCCAATCATGTAAATGTAGCGCTGTAGGGCGCTTTAATACACCTTGTAATAATGCTTCGCAGACAGCTGCATTAAATAGAGCAAATTTTGTGGCATCGGTTGCAAAAGGCCTCCCCGGTGCATCATTACAATATACACTACCTGATTCACTAAATAGCGGGTGGCTAATAACAATTTGGCTTACATTATTTTGGGCTTGTTGTACTTCAAAAACTGTTAATACATGCGGTTGAGCATTAAATGCAACGGTTACTTCACCTATATAAATACGCTCAAGCGGCTCAAACCCGTAGTCAGGAATAACAACGTCAACCGTTATACCTTGCTTTGCGAGCGCCCTTGGGGCATCGCGTACTACATCTGCCACACCGCCTACTTTTGCGCCTGGTAACGCGTCATTTTCTGCTGCAACCATTAATACATGCATTAATTTACTACTTCCTTTAGACCTGTGTGGGCTTGCTCATGAATGAGCAAGCTTTGTTGTCGTGCTTAATATTTAACGTATTTTACGCTAGCTTTTTATTCTCACGCGCTTGGCGCTCTAACTTTTTTGCAAGCTCAGTGAGCATATCACGGGTAACAAGAACGATGCCTTTCTTAGATACTCTAAAGCCGTTTTCTTCATCTGTTTTTTTGTCAAAACCGATTTCAAGACCTGCAGGTATTTCACAGCTTCTATCTATTATTGCACGCTTAATTTTACAACCTCGGTTTATAACTGCACCAGGTAAAATTACCGACTGCTCAATGGTACAAAAAGAACGAACATGGACATTAGAAAACAATAAAGACTTTCTTACTGCAGAGCCCGAAATAATACACCCACCCGACACAGTAGAGTCTAATGCCATACCGCGTCTGTCATCGTCATCAAAAATAAATTTAGCAGGCGGTAGTTGCTCTTGATATGTCCATATTGGCCATGTCGGATCGTATAAATCAAGTTGTGGCTCTGGCATTACCAGCTCCATGTTAGCTTCCCAAAATGAATCGAGCGTACCTACATCGCGCCAATAAGGTTGCCCTTCTTGGTCTGGATCTCTAAACGGAAAAGCAAATACATTATGATCTTCTATTATCGCCGGAATAATATCGTGGCCAAAGTCGCGGCCTGAGCCTTCATTTTCAGAATCTTTTTTAAGTTGCTCAAACAAAAATTCAGTATTAAAAATGTAATTCCCCATTGATGCTAAACAGGTACCTGGCTTACCCGGTACAGAGCTAGGCATTGCTGGTTTTTCATCAAAACGACACACTCTGTTTTGCTCATCAACAGTCATTACACCAAACGTATCTGCGGCTTCCTCTACGGGCACTTCAATACAACATACGGTCATATCAGCGCCTTTTTGCACGTGTTCAGCCAGTAAAGCACCATAGTCCATGCGATACACATGATCTCCTGATAAAATCATTACATATTTAGGAAGCTCATGACGAATAATATCTATATTTTGAAAAACAGCGTCTGCGGTTCCACAGTACCAATCATCACCTTGGCGCTGAGATGCAGGGAGTATTTCAACCGACTCACCCAGCTCTTTTTTAAAGTGCCCCCACGCCCGGTTTACATGGCGAATGAGTGAATGCGACTTATATTGTGTGGCAATACCAACGCGTCTCACACCCGAGTTAATACAGTTTGATAGTGGAAAATCGATAATTCGATGCTTACCACCAAAGTAAACTGCGGGCTTTGCTCGCCAGTCGGTTAGCTCATGCAGACGAGAGCCGCGACCCCCTGCCAGTATTAACGCGTAAGTTTCTCGGGTTAAGCTACTTATGTAGCGATTTGCATAATTAGGCATAATACTCTCTCCATTTAGTCTAGGCTGTTAGTGGCATGGCTTTTAGTTGTCGTTAAGTCTGTTTCACTAATATTGAGGGGTTCTAAATGCCAAATGTCTTCACTGTATTGGCTTATGGTTCTATCACTTGAAAACATTCCACTGGCTGCCGTATTTAAAATACTCATTTGTGTCCAGTAGGTTTGATCTGCGTACGCTTTATCTACTTCTTTTTGAGCAGCTACGTAACTCTCAAAATCGTGAGCTACAAGCCATGGATCGTGCGGGCTTTTAATTGCATTGGTTATATCGTCAAATAAGCACGGTTCAAACAAATTAAAATGACCGCTTTCGAGTAGTTGCATTACATTATTTAAATCACTATTTTGTGCGATTAAGTGCTCAGGGTTGTAACGCGATTTAATATCATCAATTTGATGCGCTTGTGCGCCAAACAAAAAGAAGTTATCTGCACCAACAGCGTCTCTAATTTCAATGTTAGCACCATCTAGCGTGCCTATCGTCAATGCACCATTCATCATAAACTTCATGTTGCCAGTACCAGATGCTTCTTTACCTGCGGTAGATACTTGCTCTGATAAATCGGTTGCAGGACAAATCACTTCCATAGCGGTTACGTTGTAATTAGGTAAAAAGGCGACGCGTAAATACGGGGCTGCTAACGGGTCTTTATTTATAACCTCTGCCACGTTATTAATAAGCTTAATGATTTTTTTAGCCATGTAATAACCCGGCGCTGCTTTACCACCTAATAAAACACAACGAGGAACAAGCCCTTGAGTATCACCACGGCGAATGCGGTCGTATAAATGAATCACATGAAGTATGTTTAATAGCTGACGTTTATATTCGTGAATACGTTTTACCTGTACGTCAAACATCATCGATACGTCAAAATCAACATCGCAGCGAGTCTTAACTAAATCAACTAAACGCTGTTTGTTTTCGCGTTTAGCATTTTGCCATTGCCCATGAAATGCTTTGTCATCGTAAAAGCGACGTAGGTCGCTAATTGTTGAAAAGTTTTTAACCCAGTCATGACCAATTTTTTCGCTGATTAATTTACTTAAAACGGGATTACAATGTGCAAGCCAACGTCTTGGGGTAACACCATTTGTTTTGTTATTAAACTTATCTGGCCAAAGCGCGTAAAACTCTTTAAATAAGCCCGCTTTTAACAGTTCGGTATGCAGTGCTGCTACGCCATTTACAGAGTAACTACCTACAATAGCTAAATAAGCCATACGAATTTTCGGCTCGTCACCCTCTTCAATTAAAGATAAGGCACGCTGTTTATTAACATCACCCGGCCATTGCTGTGCAACTTGTGCTAAAAAGCGTGCGTTTATCTCGTAAACTATTTCTAAAATACGTGGCAATAGTTTTGAAAACAACGAAACAGACCACTTTTCAAGCGCTTCAGGAAGTAGCGTATGGTTTGTGTAGGCCATTGTTTTAGTGGTAATTTGCCAAGCATCGTTCCAATCAAGTTCGTAATCATCAATTAAAATACGCATCAGCTCTGCAACAGCAATACTTGGGTGCGTGTCGTTTAACTGAAAAACATGAAAATCAGCAAAGTCACTAAAACTCTCGCCATGTTGAGAAACCCATTGATCTACTACATCTTGAATACTCGCAGATGATAAAAAGTATTGTTGGCGCAACCTAAGCTCCTTACCATTTTCGCTGCTGTCGTTTGGATACAGCACCATGGTAATTTGTTCAGCTAGGTTTTTTTGTGCAACGGCTTCTGAGTAACTACCGGCATTAAATTCGG
This sequence comes from Pseudoalteromonas sp. NZS100_1, assembly GCF_015864285.1. Lineage (NCBI taxonomy): Bacteria > Pseudomonadati > Pseudomonadota > Gammaproteobacteria > Alteromonadales > Pseudoalteromonadaceae > Pseudoalteromonas > Pseudoalteromonas sp. NZS100_1. The sequence continues at coordinate 77,211 of NZ_JADYXN010000007.1, read as the reverse complement.
TTAAGTTAAATTCATCCGTCGCTTCTGATTTCCATAAGCGTAGCGTATTTACAATATTGTTTTTATAACCCGGGACGGGGACATCGTAAGGGACTGCTAATACATCTTGTGAGCTCATCCACTGGCGATGCTCTCGGCCAAATTTGTCTGTATAACTTTGCACGTAGCCACCAAATTTAACACGTTTAGCGTGCTCTGGTGCGCTTAGCTCCCACGGGTGCCCTTCGCGTAGCCAATTATCTGGTTGCTCAATTTGATTGCCATCTTTGATTGATTGGTTAAACATGCCGTATTCGTAACGAAGGCCATAACCAATTACCGGTAATGCCAAACTAGCACAGCTATCTAAAAAACAAGCCGCAAGACGCCCCAGACCACCATTACCTAAGCCTGCGTCGTGTTCGGCATCTTCAATCGTTTCTATTGTTGTACAGTATTCTTGTAGCGCTGAGCTTACTTGCTCGTCTAAATCTAAATTTAAAACGGCATTACCAAGTGCACGCCCCATTAAAAACTCAAGCGATAAATAGGCTGTTTTACGGCGTTTATTTTGCTTAATTTGCTGGTTTGTTTCTCTGCAACGCGCAACAAGTCTGTCGCGAATAGTAAGCGCTAATGCGTGATATAAATAATGCTGCGACTCGCCAACTTTATCGCGGCCGAGGGTATAATAAAAATGCCGTGTTAAGTCATCTTTAAGCGTACTTTCATCTATAACAGGACCTTCTTGCCAGCCCTTTACTACACATACTTGATCACTTTGTTTAGCCATGACTTACATCCTCTAAATTGGCACTAAAAACCCAGCTGCTTTGTGCTGTAATTTCAACCATCGCATCTTCATTACTACTCACAGATGCATTATTTACACTTGATAAAACCATTTGCCACGGTGCATTAATAGGCGAAGGCGGCATTTGGCAAAAAACTGTTTTTTTACTGGCATTAAATACCATCAGTAATGCATGATTGTTTTGCTTATCAAGTAAGCTATACATTAAAAACTGTCTGGTATCTTCATGCCAATGCGCGTCAGTCATGGTTTTACCTTGTTCGGTAAACCATTTAACGGTAAAACGCTCGTCTATATCATCTAAAAATACACTGTGTTTAAACGCACTGTGTGCGCGTCTAATTTTTAACGCGTCATCAATAAATCGTGTTAGCGAATGATTAAGCTGAGAATCTTTCCAGGCAAGCCAACTCGTACGATTATTTTGGCAATAGGCATTGTTATTACCCCCTTGCGAGTGCGCCATTTCGCTGCCAGCGGCAATCATGGGTACACCTTTTGAGAGTATCAAAGTAAGTAAAAAGTTTTTTTGTTGTTGTAAGCGCAGTGCATTTATTTTTGAGTCACTGGTAAAGCCTTCTACTCCGCAGTTAAACGAGTGATTTGCACTGTGCCCGTCTCGATTTTGCTCACCATTAGCTTCGTTATGTTTTTCCTCATAACTCACTAAATCAGCAAGCGTGAAACCATCATGACTCGTTATAAAGTTGATACTATTGAGTGGTCCGCGCTGGCTGTGCTCAAAAATATCAAACGATCCATGCAAACGTTTTGCAACGCTTGCTATAATGCCTGTTTCACTTTGCCAAAAACGTCTAATTACATCACGGTATTGATCGTTCCATTCTCGCCATGGCGGCGGAAATGCACCCAACTGATAGCCACCAGGGCCTATATCCCAAGGCTCGCTTATTAGCTTAACTTTGTTTAGCACTGGGTCTTGAGCTATCACTTGTAAAAAAGTATGTGCGGAGCTAAAGCCTGTTTTTGAGCGACCTAAAATGGTCGCTAAATCAAACCTAAAACCATCAACCCCCATTACCACAACCCAATAACGAAGGCTATCAAGTACAAGTTGCAGTGTTTTAGGGTGGTCAATATTTATGGTATTGCCACAGCCGGTATCGTTTATATATACATCAGGCTGCCCCTCTACTGTGCGGTAATACGCTAAGTTATCAAAGCCTCTTAGCGATAATATAGGGCCATCTGCCCCCGCCTCTGCTGTATGGTTATAAACAACATCTAAAATAACTTCTATGTCGGCTGCATGAAGCTCTTGCACCATTTGCTTAAACTCGTTTATATCGTCGTTTACCAAATAGTCTTTATGAGGGGTAAAAAAGTTAAGCGTGTTATAACCCCAATAGTTTTGTAGGCCTTTTGCAGTTAAAAATTGCTCACTAATAAATGAATGAACAGGTAAAAGCTCAACTGCTGTAACGCCAAAGCTTTGTAAGTGCTCAATAAAGCTTGGGTGGCTTATCCCTAAAAACTTCCCTTGTAGAGATTTAGGGATTTTAGGATGACGACACGTTGTGCCCTTAACATGACACTCGTAAATAACCGTGTTTGACCAACGGTGGTTTGGCTTTTTATCCGCATACAAAGTAGGAGCCGCTACTTTTGATTTAGGTATATCAATCGCATTATTTACGCAACTTTTCGTACCAATTGGCATTTGCCCGTAATGGCGTTCGCTCCAAGTAAACTCACCAAACAAGTCTTTTGCATACGGGTCTATAAGTAGCTTATTTTCGTTAAATAATTGACCATTTTTAGGGTTATATTCACCCTCAACTCTAAAACCATAAAGTGCGCCTGCGCTTAATGGCGAAATATGAATACTCCAAATACCCCCTTCGTTGATATTCATCGCCATTTTTAGGATTTCTGAATGGCCACTTTTGTCAAACAGGCATACATAAGCTTGGCTTGCACCTGGCGCATAAAGCGCAAAGTTAACCCCGTTATTAATAACACTAGAACCTAACGGTTCTACATTACCAGGGGCTACATCAAATTGGTTACTCATCATCAACCTTCTGTAAGTAAATAGTGGTTAAGCCACCAATGGCAATTGAAATACTGTGTTTAAAGCCATGGTTCGGCTCATCGATAGCATTAACTATCTGCGATGAATCTTTAGCTACCTCAACGCCTGAACCAAAAAATTGAGTGTCGTCAGTATTTAAAATAACCTTGTAACGTCCTTTACTCGGTACGCCAATAACGTAGTTTTCATATGACGCGGGGGTAAAGTTAGCAATAACAACCACAAAGTCTTTTGCGTTTTTAGCATAGCGAACAAAGCTTAAAATGCTCTGCTGATTGTTATTGTTATCTATCCAAGTAAAACCAGCTGCACTCGAATCTAACTCATACAACGCGGGCTGGTTTTTATAAACGGTATTGAGCGCTTTTACGGTTTGCTTTACCCCGTTATGGCTTTGGTGATCAAGTAAATGCCAATCGATAGAATGATCGTGCCCCCACTCTTTTCGCTGTGCAATTTCGCCGCCCATAAACAAGAGCTTTTTACCCGGATGTGCCCACATAAATGCGTAATAAGCACGTAAGTTTGCAAATTTCTGCCAATCATCGCCTGGCATTTTTTCAATTAACGAGCCTTTTCCGTGTACTACCTCATCGTGACTTAATGGCAATATATAATTTTCACTAAAGGCATATACCATCGAAAAAGTCATTTCGTGATGATGATGCTGACGATAAAGCGGGTCGTGCTGCATGTAATGCAAGCTATCGTTCATCCAGCCCATATTCCATTTATAGCCAAAACCTAAACCGTTATGCTCAACACTTTGGGTAACACCTGGCCATGCTGTTGACTCCTCAGCTACCATCATAATGCCTGGGTTGTTTTTGTAGCTGCGCATATTGACTTGTTTTAAGCACTCTATTGCACCTAAGTTTTCGCGCCCGCCGTAGCAATTAGGGATCCACTCGCCTTCTTTTCTGCTGTAATCTAAATACAACATAGAGGCTACGGCATCTACCCGCAGACCATCTAAACCAAATTGATGTAACCAGTACATAGCATTTGAAATTAAAAAGCTTTTAACTTCAGGGCGGTCGTAATTATAAATGTAGGTATTCCAATCAGGATGAAAACCTTGGCGCTTATCGGCATGTTCATATAAATGTGTGCCATCAAATCGGTGCAAGCCATGCGGATCACTAGGAAAATGCCCAGGTACCCAATCAAGTAAAATACCTAAATTAGCTTTGTGGCACTGCTCTACAAAGTATTTAAAGCTGTTGTAGTCGCCAAAACGGCTAGTAGGAGCAAATAAACCAACAGGCTGATACCCCCACGAACCATCAAACGGGTATTCACTTATTGGCATAAGTTGCAGGTGAGTAAAATTCATTTCAAGGGCGTAGCTAACCAGTTTGTCAGCAAGCTCTGCGTAACTTAAATAGCGGTTGTTTTCAGCGCGTTGCCATGAGCCTAAATGCACTTCATAAATACTAATTGGCGCATCAATATGATTACGCTTTTGTCTGTTTTGAAGTGCCTGCTCGCCAAGTGTTATAGGTTCTGGTTTATACTGCAGTACACTTGCAGTACCCGGTGCTTGTTGCATTTTAAATGCATAGGGGTCGGCTTTTTCGAGTACTTCTCCACTTTGGGCGGTAATTGCAAATTTGTAGCACATGTCGGCTTTAAGACCCGGTACAAATAACTCCCATACACCACTTGCCGGATGAAAACGCATAAAGTGGCGATTAGCTTGCCAAAAATTAAACTCACCAATAATAGAGACACTTGCCGCATTGGGTGCCCATACACAAAAGCGCACACCTTCTACGTTTTGTTGAGTACTAAAATGTGCACCAAAATGAGAGTAAGCATGTTCGAGGCTGCCTTCATTAAATAAATACATTGCCTGTGCATCAAGAGTGCTTTCAAAGCTGTATTCATCATAAAAGGTAACGCTGCTATTTGTGTACTGAGCAATGCATTGATAAGGCGCAGTGGGCAGCGCATCAACTTTGACTATAAATAAGTCACTTTGTTGATAGCGCTGTGCTTCAATATTTTTATTATTTAATGTAACGCTTACGTTTAATGCAGTTGGTAAGAAAAAGCGAATCTCAATACCTGCGCTTGTTTCATGTGCCCCTAAAAAGCTAAATGGGTCTTTAAAACGCCCTGTACTTAATGCATTTACTTGTGCATCGTAATTATTTTCCTGTACTGAGCTGTCTTGTACTGAATTAGCAAGTTCTGAGCTGTCCTGTACTGACGATTTTTTGTTAATTGTACTGCTCATTTAACCTTTCCTTATTGAATCGATAGCAACTAAAAGTGAGGCATTTTTGGTAAAAATTTCTTCACTGGTATGCGTTAATACACGTCGCCAATTAGGATATTCTTTGTCTGTCCCGGGGATATTAACCGGATACTTCTGCTCATCTAAATCATCTATTTGTATTGCAAATAAACGCGATTGAGAACCCGCCAAACATAATGCTAGTGCGTTATATACTTCGACTGAATTACTATGTAATAGAAGCTCGGTTGTATTGGTATGGCGATTAATAAATCGTAGTATCCTATGTTGCTCTTCTATTCGTTGTTGCTTTAATTGCGCGTATTCATCATCAGTAATAAGCTTGTATTGTTGCTTAATATTTAAATCAGCATGCTGCCACCAACCTGTAAATGGCGGTACATCATGATTGGCTATCATTAACAAGCAATGTGTTGCTAGCTCATTTACCGATAAAAATTCACCACTGTGTTGTTTTTCAAAATAAAATAAGCTGTTAGAAAAGATACCGCTAGATGCCAAAGCCTGCCTTACCTCTGGCGGTACAACGCCTAGATCTTCCCCAATTACGATACTCTGATTAATATGCGATTCAATTTTTAAAACCGCGAGTAAGTACTCAAACGGGTAGTAAACATAACAGCCATCTTGTTCGCCATTGTTTTCAAAGCACCACCATAGGCGTCTAATCGCCATAACGTGGTCAATTCTAAGTCCGCCTACACTTTGCATGTTTGCGCGAATAAGTGAGCGATAAAACTGGTAGTGGTTATTGCTTAAGCTTTGAGGATTTAGTGCCGGAAGCCCCCAGTTTTGGCCAGCTTCGGCCCATGGATCTGGTGGAGCACCTACACTTGCACCTTGGCTAAACAGTGTTTTTTGATTTTTAAATTCGGCTCCATCACCCGCACAGCCAACGGCTAAGTCGTTTATTAACCCGATAGCCATACCTCGCTCTACGCAACTTTTTTGGCACAGTGCCAATTGAATATGTGCTTGCCATTGCAGGTAATAATCAAACGTTACGTTATCTGATTCGAGGGTGTTTAGCGTAGTAGAATGTGTATTACAAAAATCTGTAAAAGCATGGCGACGCTCATCACTTGCTGTTAATTCAAACTGGTTATAAAGCGCTTCAAATAATGCATACTTTATACGGCTTACATTTTCATAATCTATAAACTGATCATTACTTTTAATAAGCGCAGTGACGTCGTCTTGCTGCATTAGAGTATTAAGCTTTTCGTTATTTGGTGCGTCTTCGCTTAATACTATAGAAATATAAAGAGGGTTTAATAAAGCGCGACTATTAGGACTATAAGGGCTTGCGCGCTCTGGCATATCTGCAAATAACAAATGCAATGGATTAAGTAATATGTAATCCATATTTTGCGAGCTACATAATTTTGTAAGCGTTAGTAAATCGTCGAAGTCACCGACACCTAAATTCGCTTTATTTTTTAACGTATAAAGCTGAATAGATAATCCAGTGCGCTTTGCATCTTCAACTTGATAAACTTGCTCAGGCACACACCAAATTTGTGTAATAGCCTGCTGCTCACCTACCTGAACATTAGCGTCATGATAGCCGATTGGCATAGTTTCAATAGGCAGTACCAGCTCAATGTAGCGAACGCCATGTAAGTAATACTCACCTGAAACCGCCAAATTATAAAGGTTATCAAATGCTATATTAATCCCAAGAGAAGGGATATTAATGTTAGCGGCTAAATTTTGCTGGCGTTCGTCTATACGAAGTTTTAAAGCGCATTTTTTTTGGTCAACCAAACTCACACTGGGTACTAAATCCAGCCAAAGCGATGCATCTAAATCATAAGTTAGTTGAGCTACTTGCGCTTCGTTATTTGTATCAACACCACAACATTGCAAAGCACGTTTACGCGTATCTTCGCTAAAAAACACCTGTTCACCTGTATACTTAGTGAATTCAAAGCCAATACCATGCAGGTAAAACAACTGCGAAAGAGCATCCATTGAATCGCCTTAATTAATGCGTTGAGTATTTACTATGCTGTTTTCTGTACCAAATGTATTGCCAATGTAACCATCAGCTTGGTGGTCGTTGTCCCAAATATCGCCATTAATTAAATAACGAAAGTGAAATTGTTGATCGATAGGTAAGCGTTGCTTAAATTTAAACACACCTTGTTTTTTATTAAGCTTCATTGGCACGGGTTGCCAATCATTAAATTCACCTAATAAGCAAACTTCTTCTGCCTCAGGATGAGAAAACTCAAAGGTTACTTCAGCTTCATCTTTTGTTTTAAAAAAACGTTTATTCAACATAGCAGGCTCCAACTAAACCAAAAAGGGTACTTAATCTTTGCCACAGGCCATACAACTAAACAAAAAGGCGATGTGGATTCCATTCAAAATCATTAAACACGTTACAAGTTAACCAAAACTTTATTTACGCATTATTACAGTGCAACAATTCATTTTTTCTGCACTTAAAAAGTGCGGTTAGTATACAAACAATCTATTTTAAAAAGCTCACTAGTACAGAGCAATTTTTGAACCAACTAGGTAGGCATCACATTTTATTTATTTAACCGAATTTAACGTTAAACAATCCAAAAGTATTGCCTAAATTTATAAAATTCTTTTGTTATGTACTTTCATCAGCGATAATACACAGCATCTTAATACTCTGAAATATCATAATTTTCATGTTGAAAAAAAGCATTTTTATAACTATAGCCATCATATTTTTAATAATAGCCACACTTGTTGGTTCTTCAATCTATACCCTTTATAGTAAAAAAGAAATCTCAGTTGATCCTAAATTAAAAGAAATATCAGGTATTGAATTTGATAAGCACAAACGTTTATGGGCTATTAACGACGGAGGCAATGAACCTAAGCTTTACCGCCTCAATCAAGACGGTTCTATCGCCAAAGAAATCTTAGTCGAAAATGCTAAAAATATAGACTGGGAAGACATGACTCAAAACAAATTTGGGCACTTTTTTTTAGGCGATTTTGGTAATAACAAAAACGATCGTCGATGGCTCACTATTTATAAAATAGAAAACCCTATTGATATTAAAGGCGACACTACTCAAGCCGAAATAATCAAATTTACTTATCCTGAACTCGATGATTCACCTGTAGAGCCCGATAAGCGCAACTATGATTTAGAAGCTTTTGTTGCACTGGGGCGTCACTTATACCTATTTACTAAAAACCGGACTGAGCCATTTGATGGGATCACAAATGTATATAAGGTAGGCGATCATGCTGCTAATTTTGATGCTGAGCTAGTTGACTCTTTTAAAACGTGTACCACACTTGAAAAACTTTGCTGGATAACCTCTGCAGCGCTCAGCCCCGATCGTAAAAAACTAGTATTACTTGATTCAACCAGCCTTTGGTTATTTGAAAACTTTAAAGGTGATAAATTTTTCTCTGGTGATGTATCAAAAATAGACTTAGGGATTGTTACTCAAAAAGAAGCAGTCACCTTTTTTGATGACAACACGATTGTATTTACAGATGAAGAGTTTAAAGGCATAGGCGGTAATGCTTATTTTATAAAGCTTGATAAAGCCAAAAAAGAAGTTATAAGAAAAAAACCTATTTCAGAAAAAACACTTCCATAGCATATAGTTAGCTAAGCTGAAGCATTAAAGCTTAGCTAACTTATGTGAAAGGTAATGAGTTAATTACTCTTTGCGTTTGACGAATGAAGTGCTTTTTCTACATCAACACCTAAAATTAACACTCCAATATGACTATTATTATCATCTAAAACAGGAAAACTTAGCTGAACTTGAAAATGATGTGTTGATGCATCATATGTGACGCTATCAAAGTTAAAATCTTTTGACTGTTTAAATATTTTAGTAAACTTATTTTCATCTCCTTGCCAGTAGTCACTGGTTAGCTTACTAATAGCGATGTTTTTTCCTTGGTTATCAGTCAATATCAGCTCAGTAACAACACCTTTAAATTGTAATTGCCATTTTTTAAATACTTTAGATAACGGTAAATTAAGCATAGTTAACCCATCAGGGTGCTCAACTTGTTTACTTTCTTTTATCCATAGCCGGTCTAGTTTTTTAATTTCAGATTCACTTAAGGGAGACTCATTACTTATTTGAACTTGTTCTACTAAACTAGGTAAGTTTAGTAAGGTTTTAGCACTACTGGACAACCTATCAAGTATTTGCTTTTCTTCACTTTTTGATAGTGAAAATGGAGCCTGCGCGCAAGTATTTATATTTTCATCAAACTGCTGCATAAATTTAGGGAAGCGTTTAATAAGTGAATGCGAAGCAAATAATCCCAAAGGCACATACCTAAAAAATTCTCTTTGATACCCATCTTCATTAATGCCTAGCTTAGAGGCTGCTAATTCAAAATCGTCTAAATCAAGTAGAATTCTATCAATCCGCTTATGGTGCATAACATTTACTATTTCTTCTAATGAATTTACTTCTACCTCAGCAATAATATTCTGAGTTTTAAACCAATTAGCCTGATAACTCCCTCTTACTGCACCATAACGCATTTTATTTTTTGGTTTATTAATGCTCTCTGGATGAGTAAACCAGTACCAGCTTTCTAAAAAGATGGGGGATGATATGCGCCCATAGGCCTTCATTTCAGGCATTAAATGAGTTGTGAAATAACCATCTAAGCGGTCTAACTTTACTTCTCGACGTGCACGTAACCATGGCAAGGTTTGTAGCTGAAAAGGGGCTCCCATTTCAAATAAAATACACTCAACTTGGTTGACTGCATTATCAGGTGCAGTGGTGGGTAAGTTTGTTCCAAACTGAAGAGGCTCAGTTAAACCCAATAAGAGGGTAAAAAAATATGCAGGCATAATCCATTACTAAATATTGTACAAATTAAAATGAGTATAGTCATCCATATTAAAAAAGCATAAATTCTCCTTACAAAATTTTGTATCTTATCAATGGCTTCAATATTTAAATCTATGTTCTACTGCTATTAGCTTATAAAAAGTACACTTAAATATTTAAATTAATGCATTTATATCTAGGGTCTGTTGATCTTTGAGGATTAAAATTCGTTCAAACTAGGCGCTATTTAATCGCGGCGCGAGATTTGTAACCTAGTGGGCTCAATAACTGCTCCTGCGTTGTTCTAATGGCTTACATCCATGTAAGAATAAGTAAAAACCGAGCAAAGAGTAAATAGCGCCTAGGAAGGACCCTTTGAGCAGCGCCTGTTTGGCATTAATGCTACGTTATCGCCCATTTATGGGGAGTAACCACACTGCATAGGCTCTGCCTTGCCTGAATACTAAACAGGCTACTGAAATTCAACCTTGAAAGATCAACAAACCCTAGCCTTTCTATTACTTACCTAAAGTATACCGAGTGTTCACTTAACGACTAAAACAAAAACTCACTGACTCTAGCGCTTAAATTTAGTTTCTAAAATAACAGAAGATGTTGTGCGCTCTACTCCATCCAGATTTCCTATATCGTCTAGTAAATGGCTAAGCTGCTCTAAATTTTGAGCCTGTACTACAGCAATTAAATCAAACTCACCACTTATGGCATAGAGCTGCGAAATTGCATCAATTTGCTTAAGCTCGATATTTGTTTTAGTTGTTAATTTTTGTCTTACTTTTATAGACACATGAGCTGATACCATTTTACTGAGGTAGTCGTCACCATAATCAACGCTATAGCCTTTAATTACACCCGTTTCTTCTAGTTTGAGCATACGGCTTTGTACCGTTGAACGAGATAAGTCAAGCATACGAGCAAGGTCAGAAATACTCGCTCTAGCATTTGTTTTTAGTACAGAAAGTAGCTTTTCATCTTGTGGAGTTATCATAATGGTTATTTTCTTCGTTATTTTGTCTTTTATTTTAATCATTTTTCACAAAATAGCACTGCAATTTTAATAGCTAACCTTCGATAATGACCTCTACAAGAAATAATAACGTGTTTGCTGAAGAATAAAGGCTATATTCTTCTTTGAGTTAGCAACTAATCTTTTATCTAAGCCCATTAAATTTAGGTGTAAAAATGCAAGTAACAAGAGACTTATTTAACGACGTAATGGTACCAAACTATAATCCATCAGCAATCATTCCAGTTCGTGGTGAAGGTTCACGCGTTTGGGATCAAAATGATAACGAGTTTATCGATTTTGCTGGTGGTATTGCCGTTAACTGTTTGGGTCACTGTCATCCTGCATTAGTTAAAGCATTAAAAGAGCAAGGCGAAAAAATTTGGCATTTATCGAATGTTATGACTAATGAGCCAGCACTTCGTTTAGCTCAAAAAATGGTTGAAGCAACATTCGCTGATAAAGTTTACTTTGCAAACTCAGGCGCAGAAGCAAACGAAGCAGCCCTTAAGCTAGCGCGTCGTTATGCACTGGATGTATATGGCGCTGAAAAAACGCAAATTATTGCATTTAATAAAGGTTTTCATGGTCGCACATTCTTTACAGTAACTGTGGGCGGGCAAGCTGCATATTCTGACGGCTTTGGTCCAAAACCTGCTGACATAGTACATTGTGATTTTAACGATATAGCGGCATTTGAAGCGCTGATCAGCGATAAAACATGTGCTGTTATGATGGAACCATTACAAGGTGAAGGCGGTATTATTTCACCAACAGATGAATTTGCTAAAAAAGTACGTGAACTTTGTACTAAACATAACGCGTTACTTATTTTTGATGAAGTACAAACAGGTGTTGGTCGCACAGGCGATTTATACGCTTATGAAGGTTTAGGGGTTGTTCCTGACATTTTAACAACGGCAAAAGCATTGGGTGGTGGTTTTCCAATTGGCGCTATGATCACTCGTACACCAATTGCTGAGCATTTAAAAATTGGTACTCACGGTTCTACTTATGGCGGAAACGCACTTGCTTGTGCGGTAGCCGAAGCGGCATTTGATACAGTAAATACACCTGACGTACTAAACGGTGTTAAAGAGCGGGAGCAATTATTCCGTGACGGATTAAACGCAATCAACGAAAAATACAACGTATTTAGCGAAGTACGTGGTAAAGGCTTATTAATTGGCGCAGTACTAAATGACAAATTTGAAGGACGTGCACGCGACTTTTTAGTAGCCAGTGCTAATAATGGTTTAATGAACCTTGTAGCGGGCATGAATGTAATTCGCTTTACACCGTCTTTAGTTATCCCGTTTGAAGATATTAAAGAAGGCTTAGCGCGCTTTGAAAAAGCCGTTAGCGATGTAGTAAACGGTTAATATAGTTTAAATTAGCACGCCTACTGGCGTGCTATTGGAGCAAGCAATAAATGCAAGTATTACGTCCTATTACTGCCAATGATTTTGACGCGCTTAAACAAATAGCGATTGAGTCCGGTCATGGGTTCACCTCTTTACCTGTGGACGATGCACAGCTTAAAGAAAAAATTGAACGTGCTGAAAAAAGCTTTGCCAAAAACATTAACCAGCCACTTGATGAAAGCTATTTATTTGTTTTAGAGGACAGTGAAACAGGTGACGTTATTGGCACAACCGCTATAGAAGCCGCAGTAGGTTTATCGGTGCCTTTATATCATTATCATTTAGGTAAAACAGTACACCACTCGCCTACTTTAAATGTATATAACACCGTTGATATTTTAAGCATGTGTAACGACTACACAGGTTGCTCTGAAATATGCACATTATTTTTGCGCGAAAATAGCCGTAAAGGTTTAACGGGTCGATTTTTATCGCGTTCACGCTTTTTGTTTATGGCTCAGCATAGCGAGCGTTTTGCCGATACTGTTATCGCAGAAATGCGCGGTGTTAGCGACGAAGACGGCCATTCTCCTTTTTGGCAATGGCTGCAAGAGCACTTTTTTAGTATTGAATTTCCAGAAGCTGATCACTTAGTTGGCTTAGGCGATAAGGTATTTATTAGCGAGTTAATGCCTAAATACCCTATTTATGTGAACTTGCTTAGCAAGAAAGCCCAAGCAGTTATTGGGCATGTGCATGAAAAAACAAAACCTGCGCTAAAATTATTAGAAAAAGAAGGTTTTGAGCACAGAGGCTACGTTGACTTATTTGACGCAGGCCCAACGGTTGAAGCAAAGCTTGGTAATATTCGCAGCATTCGCGACTCTCAAGTTTGCCCTATTACTATTGGTGAGCTTGATCACATATCACAAAATAGCTCTGATACGCTGGCTGTATGTAATCAAGGCGTAAGTGGCTTTAGAGCAACATTTACCAAAGACGCACATTACAATCATGCAAAACATACTCTCGTCATTAGCCAAGATGTGGCTAAAGCACTTAATTTAAGTCAAGGAGATGCAGCGCGATTTTTCCGCCTGTAAATTATTTATGAATACACACCTAATTAATAACCAGTGGCATGTGGGCCTTGGTCCAGCATTTGAGTCAATCAATCCAAGTAATGGCGATGTGGTATGGCAAGGTAATGGCGCAAACGCCCAGCAAGTAAACTCAGCTATAAAAGCAGCCAGAGCAGCACAGGTACAATGGGCAGATAAGCCGCTTGAAGAGCGTATAGCCATTCTTGAAAACTTCGCAGCTCAATTAAAAGAACACAGTGAAGAATTTGCGACCATAATTGCACGCGAAACAGGTAAGCCATTATGGGAAACCCGTACCGAAGTGGGCGCAATGACAGGCAAAGTAGCTATATCTGTAAAAGCGTACCATGAGCGTACCGGTACAACCGAAAACCCAATGCCCGGTGCTAAAGCGTTTATTAGACACAAACCGCATGGCGTTGTGGCTATTTTTGGCCCGTATAACTTTCCGGGGCATTTACCAAACGGGCATATTGTTCCTGCAATTTTAGCAGGCAACACCGTAGTATTTAAGCCATCAGAACTAACACCGCACGTTGCAGAATTCACCCTCTCACTTTGGTTAAAAGCGGGCTTACCAGCGGGTGTTATTAACCTTGTCCAAGGTGAAATTGAAACAGGCAAAGCGCTTGCTTCTCATAAAGATATAGATGGATTGTTTTTTACCGGTAGCTCAAACACAGGTCACTTACTACATAAGCAATTTGCAGGGCACCCTGGCAAAATTTTAGCACTTGAAATGGGCGGTAATAATCCTCTTATTGTAAAAGACGTGAGTGATGTAAGCGCTGCTGTGCACGATATTATTCAATCAGGCTTTATTACCTCAGGTCAGCGCTGTACGTGTGCACGCCGCTTATTTATTGAAAAATCGCTCAATGGCGATGCTATTTTAGAAAAGCTAATAAGCGCGACTAAAAACATAGTTGTAGACGACAGTTTTGCTACAGAGCAGCCTTTTATGGGTGCAATGATAAGCGAAAAAGCAGCACTGGGTATGGTCGCTGCGCAAAGTGAATTAGTGTCAAAAGGCGCGCAAATCCTTGTTGAACTTAAGCAATTAAAATCAGGCACCGGTTTTGTAAGCCCAGGTATTATTGATGTAACAAACATTACCGACATGCCAGATGAAGAGCATTTTGGACCGCTTATTAAAGTGTATCGTTACAACGACTTTGACAGCGCAATTATTGAAGCTAACAACACAAGCTTTGGCTTATCTGCAGGTTTACTTAGCGACAGTGAAGATGATTACACTCACTTCTTAAAGCGCATTCGTGCAGGTATTGTTAACTGGAACCGCCCTATTACGGGTGCCTCTAGCGCGGCTCCATTTGGCGGCATAGGCGCCAGTGGTAATCACAGAGCAAGTGCCTATTATGCCGCCGATTATTGTGCATACCCTGTGGCATCTGTTGAGTCAGACAAAGTGAGCTTACCGCAAACCCTAGCGCCAGGCTTGGTAATTGAATAAGCAATAAAACCAAAATTTTAGATTTAAGGATTTAACATGCATACTGATGTAAACACATTATTTGAGAGCCTTTGGAAAAACTACTTAAACGTAACACCATCGGCAGACAAAATTCATGACCTTTTAGGGTCAACGCAAAAAGATGACATTATTAACGATCATATTGCGCTGCGTACGTTTAATATTGAAAAAGTGGGTCTTGAAAAGCTCGCTGCTCACTTTTTAGCTATTGGTTACAAAGAATGTGGTGAGTACCATTTTGAAGCTAAAAAACTCTATGCAAAGCACTACGAGCATAGCGATCCTAATCAGCCAAAAGTGTTTATTTCTGAGCTATTAGTTGAAAAATGCTCGCCTGAGTTACAAGCCATCGTAACCGACATGGTTGACAAAATTGATGAAAGCGCAGTAACAGCTGATAACTTTTTGTATTCAGGCACGCATTGGCAAGTAAGCACCGATACTTATAAGCAGCTGCTAGCTGAAAGCGAGTATGCAGCGTGGATGTCGGCGTGGGGTTACCGCGCCAATCACTTTACAGTAAATATTAATACGCTTGCTAAGTTTGATAACATTCATGATGTTAACCAAGCCCTAAAAGACGCCGGCTTTTCGCTTAATACGTCAGGCGGTGAAGTTAAAGGCTCACCAGAGGTGTTACTAGAGCAATCGTCAACACTTGCTGATGAATACTCTGTTACCTTTAGTGACGGTGATATGAGCATCCCTAGCTGTTTTTATGAGTTTGCTATTCGTTACCCTAAAGCCGACGGTGAGCTTTATACTGGTTTTGTTGCAGCCTCAGCTGACAAAATATTTGAAAGCACCAATGCTCGATAGCAAAACCTAAAGTACTTTATTTAAAAAGCCCGTTATGGGCTTTTTTTATGTCGGTAGGTTATGTTGATTAATTATAAAAATAACGGTTTATAATCGTTTTCTAACTTTTCAAACGATAAATCGCCAATAAAGCGGCCAAAGCTCAACCAAGTTGCCAAACCGCGTAAGTCTTTAAAGTGTGGAGGCACAAATTGTGGGCTCTCTATTACACCTAAATCATGAAGCTGCGAAATTAATCTAAAGTCATCTATTGATATTTTACCTACCAGTAATAAAGGTAGTCTATCTATTCGACCAAGCTGTATTGCAACGCGTATTAAGTTATAAACCAATACAAAGCCTTTAATGTAAGCGATATCTTTTGTAAAAGGCAAACCTGTTGGCGTACTGCCTCTAAATACACGCTGCGCGAGTGTGTAACTGTCATCTTTTGATAAACCTTGCGCTACATAGTCACGGTAAATATCTACAAATTCAGCACCGTCAATTACCTTTGTAACCGCTTGAATACGGTTAACTAATTTAGATAAGCGCCTTGGGGTCGATTTTAAAGTAATAATTTCGGTTAATACCGCTAGGCCTTCTTGGGTAATAGTAGAGCTAGGCGTGCCTTTACTCAAACATGTTAAATACGGCTGTGCTAAACCATTTTGAGTGGTACCTACGTGTATCCACCCTTCGTGAACTTCTAAAATATCAAGTTCACGCTGAGAAAACTTAACATCTTGATTAAGCTTTATATTATTAGCACCTGCGGCTGCATCACTGACAATACCATCGCTAAGCATTACCTCTACGTTTATGCCTGCCATACTGGCATTTACTTGCTCAGACAAAATACGCACAGCATCAACAGCATCAATATTTTTAGGGTCGTCAGGCAGTATGTCGGCTATAAGTAAATTTTGCAGCGGTTTATCTAGCATATTAGCTAGCTCAGAAAGTGAGGGCTCACCAGCATGGAATAAATCTTTAGGGTGTCCAAATAACTCCACTGATAAGTCATGAAACTCTGGCGTTCCACGATACTCAAGCATACTTAATACCGTTTTATACTCGGTGCACATTTTTCCCATATATTGAGCAATCGGATTTAACTGTCCCAATTGGTTAATAATGTTACGGTGCAAAGTAGAAAATGCTTGGCGCAGCTCGCTAGGTACAAAACCAAGGTCGCGCTGTTGATAATATGCACGATCGATGAGTGGGTTTTTTTGACATTTCTGTCTAAAAAACTCCTCTTTAGTTTGTTTATCCCAATTAATAGCATCGAGTATCCTAATTGGCGTTTGCAATGCAATTAATTGATCCGATAACTCACGAGTTTTTAGTAGTAACGCCTTGTCTATCATGCTCTAAGCTCAACAATAAATGAGTTTTGAGCATAATTTAAAAAAGCGAAATTACAAAGCAATATCACACTTTTTTAGCTATTGTTTTTAAGATGATCGACCCTCATATCTGTATCGTATGAGTTACTAAACGAAGGGCATAAAACATGAAAAACGAAATCGACAATAAACAGATTTTAGCCGTATATGAACGTATAATTCAAAAAGGTGAAATGACTGATGAAGGCAAGCATTATCAAGGCATTACTGCTTATTCAGACGTAGATGGCTATACAGTATACCTACAAGGTAGCGGCGTTGAACTGCGCTTTGGTTTTCATAATACTTATCATCTAGATTATGAGCATGAAAAACATAAAGATGATTTTTTGAAAAAATTATATAACATTGCTAACGAGAGCTAATGCACCCACGAAAATGCAGACACCGCCCTACCAGTAAGCTCAATACTACTTTTATAAACCAAGTAGTAGAAGAGCTTAGAGCTGATCCAAGCAAAGTCTCAATTATTCAAGAAAATTTAGAACAGTACCGTGCTCAAACTCATTTAAAGCGTGGTTTTTTACTGGCTATAGAGCGCTTTGATTGGGTTTTTGAAGCAAGCAAAGATATAGACTTTATTTGCCAGCAAATTTTAGCTGATGACTATATTGGCAATAGACTAAGACGTTACCCCCTCCTTTTTAAAGGCGTTATCAATAATGCCTGACCTTTCAAAACTTAACCTTTCAAACCAAGCGCTTTAAAACGATAAAACCGCAAAGCTTACTCTTGATATAAATTTATTAGAGCACTAAGCAATTGCAGGTTTAGTGTACTTTTGTATTAAAATAATACTATTAGTACTCTAACTATTACTGCACTAACGATTTTTACACATTTTATTCATTTATTGCTGTAAACAAATCATTACTATAATTTAATTTCAAAACAAACCTCACAAGCCAATGTTTTATATACAGTTAAATAAAGTAAAACCTTATCTTCTTTATCGCATTAGTTACACTTTTATTAATGATTAATCTACATTTTGGCATCTAGATGTTTACCTCAGCCTTGAATTGTTAGAGCTATTACCTTAAGCTTATCTTTATTGAACGTTCAATTAATAAAAATTATGCCTAAAGTTGGAATGGAACCTGTCAGGCGTCAGCAGTTAATTGACGCAACTATAGAATCTGTTGCAAGCAAAGGTCTGCAAGGAACGACTATAAACAGCATTAGTAAAAATGCAGGTTTATCGTCGGGTATTATTAGTCATTATTTTGGTGGTAAGCAGGGGCTGATTGAAGCCACTGTT
Organism: Pseudoalteromonas sp. NZS100_1; assembly: GCF_015864285.1. Taxonomy (NCBI): domain Bacteria; kingdom Pseudomonadati; phylum Pseudomonadota; class Gammaproteobacteria; order Alteromonadales; family Pseudoalteromonadaceae; genus Pseudoalteromonas; species Pseudoalteromonas sp. NZS100_1. Next base: position 58,831 of record NZ_JADYXN010000007.1, on the reverse strand, counting down.
CGATACTTACTAACAAGCTTAAAGCAAGACTTGATAGGTAAAGTAAACCATCAAACAAATGCGACTGAACGTTTAATGTATATTGTCGAAGCCAACTTTGCGCTTGTACAACAACGCAATGATACAACCCGAACGTGGTTGAGTTTTTGGGCACAATCGATGCACGATAAAGAATTACACAGACTACAAAATGTAAACAGTAGACGCTTGCACAGTAATTTAGCATTTTCTTTTAAGCAATTAATGCCTATTGAGCAAGCAAAGCAAGCTGCAGAACTTAGCGCCGCAATGATCGATGGCCTATGGTTAAGAGCAGTACTGAGTAAATCAGACAATAATCAGTTTAAACACAGTGAAAAGTTAGCAAAAAGCTACGTACTTTCACTTATCAAGCAATATGGAGCCTAGCGTGACTACACCTGTCTATCAAAATTTTATTAACGGCCATTTTCTTGCAAACCAGAGCGGCAAAACATTTGATGTAACAAACCCAGCTACGGGCGAGGTTATTTACGCAGTAGAGATTGCCGACGAATTTATTCAAAACGCAGCCATTGCCAGTGCAAAGCAAGGCTTTGCTCAGTGGTCAGCGATGACACCCATTGAACGCAGCCGCATTTTATTAAAAGCAGTGGCTATTTTACGCGAGCGCAATGATGAGCTAGCACTTGTAGAAGTACTCGACACCGGTAAACCAATGCAAGAAGCAAATTGTGTTGATATTGAAACCGGCGCTGATGTAATTGAATACTTTGCAGGCCTTGCGCCTGCACAAGTAGGCCAACAGCAAATGGTGGGTGATGACTTTTATTACACACGTAAAGAGCCACTAGGTATCTGTGCGGGTATTGGTGCATGGAACTACCCACTACAAATTGCATGTTGGAAGTCGGGCCCTGCCCTTGCTGCTGGTAATGCATTTATATTTAAACCATCTGAGGAAACACCACTTGGCGCTATTAAGCTTGCTGAAGTGTTTTTTGAAGCTGGCGTACCTGCAGGTGTGTTTAATGTTGTTCAAGGTGCTGGCGATGTAGGTCAGTGGCTAACACAGCATAGCGACATTGATAAAGTATCGTTTACGGGTGAAGTAGGCACAGGTAAAAAAGTAGTAGCAAGCGCTGCGGGCACTTTAAAAGATGTAACAATGGAACTCGGTGGTAAATCTCCATTATTAGTATTTGATGATGCCAATATTGAGCAAGCGGTTAGCGCGGCTATGTTAGGTAACTTTTATACGCAAGGCGAAATTTGTACTAACTGTACACGTATTTACGTTCATAAAAATGTATATCAGCAGTTTATTGATGAGCTTAAAGCGCGCACTGAGAAAAACATTATTGCTGGCGACCCACAAAATTTAAATACTAACTTTGGCGCACTTATTTCTAAAAAGCACCAAGAACTAGTAATGAGCTACGTTAATAAAGGCATCGAAGAAGGTGCAACGCTATTAACCGGTGGTACAACGCTTTCACCTAAATCTGCACCTAATGGCTATTTTGTAGCACCGACTGTGTTTATTGATTGTAATGACGATATGACTATCGTTAAAGAAGAAATATTTGGCCCTGTAATGAGCGTGCTTGTTTTTGACGACGAAGACGATGTTATTGCACGCGCTAACGGGACTCACCTAGGCTTAGCTGCAGGCGTATTTACTAGCGATATTAAACGTGCGCACCGCGTGATTCATAAGTTACAAGCCGGTATTTGTTGGATTAATGCATACGGTAACTCACCTGCTGAAATGCCAGTTGGCGGTTATAAGCAATCGGGTATTGGCCGTGAAAATGGTATACAAACTCTTGATCAATACACGCAAACTAAGTCTATTTATGTTGGTATGGCCGACATAGAAAGCCCATTTTAAGGCGCCCTACTATGAGTAATCATTACGACTATATTATTGTTGGCGCGGGTTCGGCGGGTTGTGTTTTAGCAAACCGTTTATCTGAAGATTCAAGTAACCGCGTGTTACTACTTGAAACTGGCGGTAGCGATAAAAGTATTTTTATAAAAATGCCAACTGCGTTATCTATTCCTATGAATAGTGACAAATACGCATGGCAGTTTCATACGCAGCCAGAGCCTCATTTAGATAACCGTGAAATGCATTGCCCTCGTGGCAAAGTATTAGGCGGCTCGTCATCTATTAATGGCATGGTGTATGTACGTGGCCACGCAAAAGATTTTGACGAATGGCAGCAACACGGTGCAAACGGTTGGGATTACCAATCATGTTTACCGTATTTTCAAAAAGCAGAAAGCTTTTACCTTGGTGAAAATACTTACCGTGGTGGCAAAGGCCCGCTTGGCGTTAATAACGGCAACGAAATGCAAAACCCACTTTACCGCACCTTTATCAAAGCAGGTGTACAAGCCGGTTACGCCTCAACAGATGATTACAACGCGTCGCAGCAAGAGGGTTTTGGCCCAATGCACATGACAGTAAAAGACGGCGTGCGCAGCTCTGCGTCTCGTGAGTATTTAGACCCTGTTAAATCGCGTAGTAATTTAACAATTATTACAGGTGCACTAGCACAACGCGTGATTTTAGACGGCAAAAAAGCCACTGGCATTGAATACAAAGTAAATGGCGACGTTAAAACTGCCCATGCAACAAAAGACGTTGTATTAAGTGCAGGGCCAATTGGTTCTCCACATATTTTACAACTCTCTGGTATTGGTGATACTCAAGCGCTTGAAAAAGCAGGCGTTGAAGTACAGCATCATTTACCTGGTGTTGGTCAAAACTTACAAGATCATCTTGAGTTTTACTTTCAATACAAGTGTAAGCAACCTATCACACTTAACGGCAAGCTAGGCATTGTTTCAAAAGGGTTGATTGGCGCGCGCTGGTTATTAACGCGTTCGGGTTTAGGTGCAACGAATCATTTTGAATCGTGTGCGTTTATTCGCTCAAAACCAGGTGTTGAATGGCCAGATATTCAGTATCACTTTTTACCAGCGGCTATGCGTTACGATGGTAGAAGTGCATTTGCAGGTCATGGTTTTCAGGTACATGTTGGTCATAACAAACCAAAAAGTCGCGGTAGTGTCACTATTGCTTCTGCGAATCCTGAGCAACCACCAACCATTTTATTTAATTACCTTGAGCATCAAGACGATATTGAAGGCTTTAGAGCGTGCGTTCGCTTAACACGCGACATAATCGAACAAAGTGTCTTTGATGAATACCGCGATGAAGAAATTCAACCCGGTAAACATATTCAAACAGATGAAGAAATAGATGCCTTTGTACGCCAAGCCGTAGAAAGTGCCTACCACCCTTCTTGCTCATGCAAAATGGGTGAAGATGATATGGCCGTTGTTAACTCAAATACGCAAGTACATGGTATTGAAGGACTACGTGTTGTTGACTCATCTATATTCCCAACTGTTCCTAACGGAAACTTGAATGCGCCTACTATTATGGTTGCCGAAAAAGCAGCTGACATAATTTTAGGTAAAGACCCATTACAGAAATCGGATGTGAATGTTGCCATAACAACAAACTGGCAAGACACACAACGTAGTTCGGAGATCTAACTTTAGCCACATGCTTAGGTTTAGTCTCGTCGGGCTAAACCAATGCGTGCCTTGCAGTGGCACACGATGTAAATAGGTTACGTTGTGTTAATGCGAGAATAAAACAATAAAATACGGAGTGCTTATGAATTATTTTTATTCATTACTGGAGGGTAACAATGACTATTTGGCTTAATGCAGGGATCATTTTTACCTTACTTGCCATTATCACTATTTTAATTAAATGGGGTAATGTTCGCGTAGTAGGTGTAACACCAGTTCGAACCTTTACGTTTATAGCAATACTATTTACTTCTGGCCTAGATGTTGGCCTTATCATGTTTCCTTTAACTGAGTTTGCAGGTTATGCAGACATAAAAGCAAGCCCAGAATACGCGTTTGCAAATCCACTAGCTATTGAGTTTGGCTATTGGGGATTTTTGATCTGGGGATTTTACTTTCTTACGTGCTTTTATTTCTGTGTAATAGAACCTAAAGTGAAATTTTTCGAAATTCCTTGGGTTAAATTTATCAATAATGTTGTAATTATTGGTACATGTGCATTTACCGCTTATTTACTGCTTACAAACCTACCGTGGTATTTACCCGAATTAGGTGATGGAACAAGCATAGTTTCTGAGTTTTATTTAATTGTGTTTGCGGCTATCTGTTTTGCGGTTTACTCAAGTACTGATATTAAATATGTGCGTATTTTAAGTATTTCTACTACGTGGTTATTTTTAGCTTTAATCGCCTTTATGTGGGCTGGCGCATTTGTAATTGGTGATAGTCAAATGTCAGCATTTACGAATAACTTAGGCTCTATTGGTACTTACTTTGCCAACATTAATGAATTTGTTTTACCGCTTAATGATTACCATGAGTTTTACTTATTCTGGTGGTTTGCGTGGAGCATAATGATTGGTCAATTTACATCACGCTTTGTTGGTGGACTTAAAACATACCAAGTATTGGGTGCGATGTTGATTTTCCCTTCTATTCCGATTGCGATTTGGTTTAGCGTACTTTATCACTACCATGAGGCGGGCATCCCTACTCAAGGTATTAAAAACTTTGCCATGGTATTTGTAGGTATCATATTTGTAATTAACTCTCTCGATTCGTTAGTGCGTTTATATACAGATAACCTAAACTTTACCGTAAAGCGTTTTGGCAAAATGAAATACATAATCGGAAATATTGTTGCCCTATCACTACTTACACTATTGTTTAAATTAGAATTTTTACAAATTCAATGGGTAGGCGCATTAGTTATTGGCTTGTTCTTTATCTGTGCTGGCTTCATTGGTTACAGTAAATTTAAAACAGTAACGAATATAGATAGCTCACCAAAAGCAAACGCAATTGATTACACAAAAATAGACACAGTACACTAGGGATTAATAATGAATAACAAACTAAAACAACTTGTAGTAGCACTACCATTTGCACTTTTATCAACGACTGCAGCAGCTGATTGGTCAACAACAATCACGGCAGCGTCTGACTACACTTTTAATGGTGTGAGCCAAACTGATAGCGACCCTGCAATTCAAGGTAGCTTAGACTACGCCTTTGATAGTGGTGTTTACGCAGGTGTATGGGCTTCAAATGTAGATTTTGGTGACGACACTGATTTTGAGCTTGATGCCTATGTAGGTAAGTATGTACAACTTGATGAGCAATTTAGCGTTGACTACGGTATTGCGTATTACACTTATCAAGGTAATAACAGCGATGGCAACTACGCTGAGGCTTACACTAAATTTGGTTTCGCAAGTGAGTACGGCCAAACTGAGCTTAATTTTTGGTACAGCTGGGATTACTTTGGTCAAGGTGGAGGCCATGTAATCTCAATGATTGCACACACCTATGAGCTGGCTCCAAATCATGCACTACGTGCAAGCTTTGATATTTCAAACTCGCTTGATGGACAAAAATGGGCGTGGGACGTAAACGAGAAAAAATCATACAACCATTACCGTTTAGCATATCAAACTAGTTATGAAGGGTTTGGTATTGAAGTGGCCGCTGAAAACACAAGCTTAGATTACGATTATGCTGATGAGCGTATCGTACTTGCTGTTTCACGCACATTTGATCTTTAATACAATAATTACTGATTAAACAAAAAATGCCACTCTACTTAGAGTGGCATTTTTATTTGTAAACTAACTAACTAACTAACTAACTAACTAACTAACTAACTAACTAACTAACTAACTAACTAACTAACTAACAATATCCCAAGCACTTGTACCCGATGCTGAAAGGTTACTGGTGTTATTGCGTAATACTTTATTACCTACATTAGCTGATGACTCAGGTCGGCTTACTAAATAACCCTGAACAGAACTCACACCCATTTTTTTAACAAGTTCAAACTGCCCTATTTCTTCAACGCCTTCAGCTACAATTTTAAGGCCAAGTTTTTGTCCAAGCTCACTAATTGTATTTAATATATCATTATATTTTTGGCTTTTATTAGCTTGAGCTATAAACGAGCGATCAATTTTAATAACATCAATTGGTAAATCTGCTAATGTGCTCAACGAGCTAAAACCTGTACCAAAGTCATCAATAGCAATAGTAATGCCCTCTTCTCTTAGCCTGCTCAGCTCTTTAATTATTTTAGGACTGGCTTTAATGAATGTTGATTCTGTAATTTCAAGCATTAAAGACGTAGCGGGTAAACCGGTTTTTTTGAGCTTCTTCATTATCCAATCATAAATGTCACGGTGCTTTAATTGAATGCCCGAAACATTTACTGATATTTTTACTTTACGCATACCTGCATTGTGCCATGCAGCCATTTGCCTACATGATTCAAGCATAATCCAATCGCCAAGTTCTAATATTAAATTAGACTCCTCTGCTATTGGAATAAATTCTGAAGGGGGGATCATGCCCTCAACTGGGTGGTCCCATCGGGTAAGTGCTTCGAAATAATCAATCATACAATCTTCAACATGCACAATTGGCTGAAAAGATAAGTAAAAATCTTTACACGCAACCGCTAAACGCAGCTCTTCAAGTAAATAATGGTAACGGCGCATTTTGTTACCCATTTCTGGCGAGTAAACTTTAAATATTCCCTTACCATCACTTTTAGCTCTATACATAGCTACATCGGCTAATTGTAAAAGCGCTTGAGGCGTTGATGCACTTTCTGGGTAAGCCGCAATACCAATACTGGCACTAATTTTTACTATTTTATTGCCAAGCACAAAGTCTTTTTCAAGCTCACTTAGCACATGCTTAGCAATTTCAACGACTCTGTCGCTATCATCAAGTAATTCTATAAAAATGGAGAACTCATCCCCTCCTAACCTTGATAAGTTTTGCTCTAATTGGTTAGCACTATTTATGTTACTTAATTTATGGTGGCGTAATACATTCGCAAGTCGGCTAGCAACTTGAACTAATATTTCATCACCAAAACTGTGACCAAACGAGTCGTTTACTTGTTTAAAACCATCAAGGTCTATAAACAGGAGCGCACACTTGAGATCTTCTTGATTAGCATGATTAATTTGTCTGTCGATATGTTCAATATATGCATGACGGTCAATTAATAACGTCAGTTTATCTTGGCATATACTGGTTTGAGTTTGTTTTACATAATTAGCCACATGCGTATTTAAACTATTTATTGATTGGCTTAAGCTGCTTACACCCAAAGGGTTCTCTGCCGGTTTTACTTGCAAATTAAATGCAGTGAGTAAGCTATTGGCTTGAAGATTAAGCTCCGCTATTTGATTTTTATAATGACGCTTTCTACGCTCTCTGCGTAAGTACAGGCCAGAACCAAATATTAAGATACATAAAAGTAAAAAATTAATAGGTGATGCAAGTGTCATTATAATTAACTTACTTGAATCAGCAGCTACAAACTGGGTGTCAGTGGTTTTAATAAGCAAAAAATCAGCTGTGGGCTGCTCAATTATATAGTGGCCATTTAAGATCGGATTATACCAAGGAGCCATATCAAGAGTGGTATTCGTTATTTCGAAATTTCGTATATCAATACTGGTACTAAATAAATTTATACGATTAATCTGATTCGTTAACTCTATGTTTATGCAAAAACAAAATAGAATTATGATTAGGAAAATAAAACCGAGCGGCTTAAGTTTACTCATAAAAAAAATCCATCTACTTTGCTTCTCCTATCAAACCTATTACCAAAAACGGATTATATCGCTTGCATTTAGTACTACGCAAGCATTGATATAATCCTAAGCCATTAGAATAACAAAAAATTGTAACAATAACGGATTAACTAATTATATTTGATATATAGTATAGGTGGGATTAACAAAAATAAACAAAAAGGTTCTAATTGTTTAAAATTTAATACATACCGTCAATAAGCTCTATAATTTTTTCTTCAGCGTCTATAAACTTATCCAATCCACCACCGGTGCGATAAGATGCTTGTGCTATTTTTTCATTCGTTTCAACGTCTTTAATCCAAATATTTGCGTATGCCATATAGAGCGCTATATCCCAACGCCAATTTGCTACGTAGTAAGCCACTGCATTACATCCTGTCGTATCCGCACCTGGTAATTCGGTCTGGTAGTCTTGGTGTTTCAATACATAATTGGCTGGAATTACCCGAGTTTCAACATCATGCTTTGCAAAACCTTTTTTCATTGCATCTATAACACCAGCTTTAACAGCCTCATGTTCAGCAATACATACTGTTTTAGGTATGTTTGTTTCAAATCGAGTAATGTCTTGCTTTGCAGCACAACCGGCCAAGGTGGCAACCATTGCTGCTGCAACTGTTATTTTTAACGTATTCATATTTATTCCTTTTTTATTTTTAATATTTAAAGCTGCCATGCATAGCTAACTTTTGTAAAAAATGTACGCTGATCTCGCTCAATATTTTTAAGAGAATCGTCTTGGTAACCTCTATCTGAGTAACCCAAATAAAACAGTGTTTGCGCATTAATTTTATATGAGTAAACAAGCTGGCTGCCGTAGTCTTTATTGATTTGACTAACTTGATAAAAGTAGGCGTTTTCGTCTCTATCAATATCTTCAAATTGTAAAATTAATTTAAGAATTGAACGCATACTAAATTTATAATGAAGTCTAAAGTCGACCAAGTTAGCAGTAAATACGCGATCCCCTTGCGGGTTATCTAATTGACTGTAGTTATGTTTTATATCGAGCTGCCAATGGTCGTTAATGTCCCACACCACTTGGGTTTGAGTGTCAAACGCGTCGCCTAATTGCTCATTTGCATAATCAATGCGGCTAGCGTATTCAATATATAACGAAAGCTTTAAATCTTTAGTGGGTTTAAAGCCCGTATAAATAAAACCAATATTTTGATTATAAAAATTGTCGTTATAGTTTTCATAGCGGTGCACTAAACCAATTTCAAAAATAGATTGCTTTTGGCCTTTAAAGCTTAAAAAGCCTTCGTATTCTTCTTCAAGTAAGTCGCCGTTTTGCGCCCACGTTTTATCCCAGTCAGCTTCGTATGACCATGAGGTAAGTAAATCAGATTCATCTCTGTACCATGTTTGTCCGCCACCAAAGCCTACTTTTTCATAATCGACTTTAGCTTGATAACCTAAATCAGTTCGGTAGTCCTGCCCAATATTTTCATAAGATGCAAATAATTTGTAATCACGTTTATCGCGGGTAAGTTCCAGGGCATATGCTTCATCTGACTGAGTTTCAGATAAGTTATAATTTTGAATTAAAAATTCAGAGTTACGTGTATCAGCAGATGATACTTGATACAAAAGAGTATCCGATTGATTAAACCAGTAGCTACCATCCACTGATAATACAGTGTTGTGATAGTCATCACTTTCTCTGTGCGTGCTTGAAAGGCCAATAGTACCCTGCTGACCTAGGTCATATTGATAACGCCCTGCGGCAGCATTCGTTTTTTCGTTTAAGCTTGCAAAGCCAGAGCCCTGATTCGTTGGCAGTAAAATATTACTATTGTCGTCATCAGCGAGCATTAACGCATAACTATGATCACCCGTTTTACCCGTTAATTTTGCACCTAAAGTAGGCTCTGCAATTGTACGTGTATATAAAAGCTCAAATAAGCTGCTTTTAAAGTAAGAAGCTCCATCTAAAAAGAAAGGACGTTTTTCAGCATAATAAATAGAAAAGGTTGTATTTACATCGAGCTCTAAAGAGTCTGTTTCTACTTGCGAAAAATCTGGGTTGATAGTCGCATTTAAAACAGCGTCCTTGGTTAAACCCCAGCGCAAATCTAAGCCCACTTCGGTATCTATATCGCCATTATCCCAGTTACCCGGTAATTCAGATTTATTATCGTTACGAAGTGCTGTCAATGTCGGTGTTAATTGAATATTTTTACTCGATTCAATATCGCTAAAACCCACTAACTTATCAAACTGACAAAGGCTACATTTTATATTTCTATCAAATCCCATATTTGATAGCTGATATAGCACATCTCGTTGGTAGTTTCTCATTACAGAAAAACCCCACGTTAGCTCATTTTTATTTTCAGGAAAACGCAGTGCTTTAAAAGGAATACGCATTTCAACAACATAACCTTTGTCGTTAATTTGTCCTGCGCTATCCCAAATAGCATTCCATGAGGTATCTGAGCTCCATCCATCGGTGTCGGTCATTCGTATATCGCCTTGTGCACCAAGGGGATTTACATGAAATTCATAACCACTGCGTTCATCATTAAATGTATCAATAACAAGAATGACTACGTCGTCTTCCCATAGCGTATCGCGATCACGAAGTGATGCACGAATTTGTTCAGGGTTTGGATCCTCTGCAATGAAGGCAACATATAAGTTTGTGCCATCTTCGTAAATAAAGGCATCAGTTTTTACAGGAGGTGTGCCTTTTTCGTTAGGCTCATCTTGGTAGAGTAGAGGTATACGTGTCGCATTTTGCCAGTGCACTTCATCCATAACACCATCAATAGTGATATTTGAATCAATACGAGATAAGGATACTTGCTGTTTACTAGCCGCTACATCAAGGCTTGAGAGTAATAAAACGAAACTTAAAAATAGGAAGGTAAACTTTTTTATTATAATTATAAAGTACTGCATAAACATCCATTTAGACTGTAATTACTCATAGGGAGTAACTTAAGCTGGGGATTGTAATTTATCCAGGTACATTTGTTAATACTTTGAAATAAAAAATTAACTATTTAATGATAAAGGAGTAACTAATTGTTACGTATTATGTTTCGAGTAGTTTAAGTTTATCGTCTATGCCATTCCATACATCAGCGTCCTCTGGTGCAGGTTTAACCTCTGTAATGCGCGGCCAGACCAGTGCAAGTTCAGCATTCAATTCAGTAAACTCTTTTTGAGATTCTGGTAATTCATCTTCTTGGTATATAGCATCAGCTGAACACTCAGGGACACATAAACCACAATCGATACAATCAATCGGGCTAATTGCTAAAAAATTAGGGCCTTCAAAAAATGCATCTGCTGGGCACACTGATACGCAATCGGTGTACTTACATTTTATACAATTTTCGGTGACTACAAACGCCATACTATTTTAATACCTAAGATTTTAAACAACAGTTGTGGATCATACCCATCCACTCCAAAAATACAATAAATAAGTGCCATATCACCCTATTTTAACGTAAAATACGCGCCTTATGTTTGCACACCCGTTGTGCCCTGCATCCCCTTATTGTGAGCGGTAATAATACCCCGCTATGACACCTAAAAGAGATATAAATGATACGTTTAACCGAAATAAAGCTGCCACTTGATCATGACGAAGATGCAATTGGTCAAGCAATTGTAAATAAACTAAAAATCCAACCAGAACAATTGCACAGTTTTAATGTGTTTAAGCGTGGTTATGATGCACGTAAAAAATCAGCTATTTTACTGATTTATACACTCGATATAGAAGTTGATAACGAAGCCGAGCTACTCGCGGCATTTGAAAAAGACCAACATGTAAAAGTAGCGCCAGACACAAACTATAAATTTGTAGCCCAAGCCAGCGAAAATATAACAGAGCGCCCTGTTGTGATTGGTTTTGGCCCTTGTGGTTTATTTGCAGGCTTATTACTTGCTCAAATGGGCTTTAATCCCATTATATTAGAGCGCGGTAAAGAGGTACGTGAACGTACAAAAGACACGTTTGGCTTTTGGCGTAAACGCACACTTAATACCGAATCAAATGTACAATTTGGTGAAGGTGGCGCAGGTACATTCTCAGACGGTAAGTTATACAGCCAAGTAAAGGATCCAAAACATTACGGTCGTAAAGTCATTACTGAATTTGTAGAAGCAGGCGCACCCGATGAAATTTTATACGTAAGTAAGCCACACATTGGTACGTTTAAACTTGTCACCATGATTGAAAAAATGCGCGCTCGTATAATAGAACTAGGCGGCGAAATTCGCTTTAGCACACGTGTTGACGATATTCATTTAGACGACGGGCAAGTAACAGGTTTAACGCTTTCAAATGGCGAGCAACTAAACACTCGCCATGTTGTATTAGCCGTTGGTCACAGCGCACGTGACACGTTTGATATGATCCACAAAAAAGGGATTTATGTTGAAGCAAAGCCATTCTCAGTCGGTTTTAGAATCGAACATAAACAATCAATGATCGATGAATGTCGTTTTGGTACAAATGCAGGAAACCCAATTTTAGGCTCTGCCGATTATAAACTTGTTCATCATTGCGACAATGGCCGCACAGTTTACAGCTTTTGTATGTGCCCAGGTGGCACAGTAGTCGCTGCAACCTCTGAAAAGGGCCGCGTTGTTACCAACGGTATGAGCCAATATTCACGAAGTGAGCGCAACGCTAACAGCGCTATTGTGGTAGGCATATCACCGGAGCAAGATTTCCCAGGTAATCCACTTGCTGGAATAGACTTACAACGTAAACTTGAAGAGCAAGCGTATGAGCTTGGTGGTAGCAACTACGATGCACCAGCCCAGTTAATTGGCGACTTTTTGAAAGGTAAATCATCAGAAAACTTAGGTGAAGTACAACCCTCTTACACACCCGGTATTAAGTTAACTGACTTGAGTAAAGTGCTACCACAATTTGCTATTGATGCCCTTCGCGAAGCGATACCAGCGTTTAATAAACAAATTCGTGGCTTTTCAACTAACGACGGTTTACTAACCGGCGTTGAAACACGTACTTCGTCGCCTATTAGTATTAAGCGTGATAAAACATTCCAAAGTATTAACACCAAAGGGCTTTACCCTGCAGGTGAAGGCGCAGGCTACGCGGGCGGTATTTTATCAGCGGGTATTGATGGTATTAAAGCGGCTGAAGCGGTCGCACTGTCTATGTTAGAAAACGCTTAAACCTCTTTTTTAAGCCGTTTATCGAAAAGCCTCACTTTGTGAGGCTTTTTTGTGCTAAATGTATAGAAAATAATAACACCTCAAGCACCTCAACAATGATCAAAACATTTACCTTTTCGTTGCTTAGTGTATTAGCAATTTTTAACGCTAAAGCACAAGAGCTAAAAACCATCGATGAAATTCACAGTGCATATAAAAATAATTCTATTAATGCACAGCAACTCACCCAAAATTATATAGACCGAATTAATAAACTTAATCCACACTATAATGCGGTTATTAGTTTAGAGCCTACAGCTATTGCTCAAGCTAAAACGTTAGATGAACTTGCCGCCAAAGGCACGTGGGCAGGTCCGTTACACGGCATACCTGTACTTCTTAAAGATAATATAGAAACTAAAGGCACACTTCCCACAACGGCTGGCTCTTTAGCACTTAAAAATAACGTTACTGATAATGATGCTTTTGTTGTTAAACAACTACGTAATGCGGGCGCTATAATTTTAGGTAAAGCTAATTTAAGTGAGTGGGCAAATTTTCGTTCATCCTATTCATCTTCAGGCTGGAGTGCCGTAGGCGGACAAACACATAATGCGCACGATGTAACACGTAACCCATGTGGTTCTAGCGCAGGTTCTGCTGTTGCGGTAGCACTTAACTTTGCGCCTATAGCATTAGGGACTGAAACAGACGGTTCAATTACGTGCCCTGCCTCAGTAAATGGAGTTTATGCAATAAAACCGAGTATGGGCCAAGTATCACGCTCAGGCGTTGTGCCTCTTTCAAGTAGCCAAGATTCAGTAGGGCCGATGGCGCATTCACTTAAAGATTCGCTGCTGGTTTTATCTGTTTTGCAAGGTGAAGACTCCCTTGATGCGACAACTACAGGGTTTGAATTAAAAACAGGTAATATAAAATCAAAATCGTCACTTATTATTGGTGCACTACCTAGCGACAAATTTACAGTTGAAACGCAGCGCCTTTATGCCAAGCAGTTACAAGCATTACAACAGGCTGGACACACTGTTATAAATGTAGATATTACTGATAACTTAGATACGCTATTTGTTGATGAATACTATATTTTACTTTATGACTTCAAAGCCGAAATTAATCACTACCTCGCAAGCACTCCAACACAAGTGGCTGTTAAAAGCCTAAAAGCACTTATTAATTTTAATATTCAAAATAAAAAAACAGAAATGCCCCATTTTGAGCAAGATATCCTAGTTCAATCACAGGCCATTGATTTAACTAACAAACAAAAATACCAAGAGACTAAAGAACGCTATCGCACTTTAGCAACGACAGCCATTGTTAATGTATATAAAAACAACAAGCTTGATATTGTTATAGCGCCTACAGTATCCCCCGCCTGGAAAACTGACTTAGTTAATGGTGATAATTTTAATGGCAGTAGTAGTTCGTTATCTGCTATTGCTGGCACAACGCACATAACCCTACCGGTCGGAAAAGTAAGTGGTTTACCGGTTGGTTTGTCCATAATAGCAAATAAAGAGGACGAGCAAGCGGCTTATTTATACGCAAACATTATTGATGAGGTGTTATCACCAGGCACAAAAAAACCTGAGTAAACTCAGGTTTTTTTAAACTAAACGGCGTTAACTATGACTTTTTAAGTGACAGTTTTTCGCCTTTTAAGCTTTTACGAACGCTTGAAATACGTGAGCGATTTACTGCTCTCGCTTCACCGGTTGCTTGTCCTGATAACTTGTTAGAACGTGTACGGCGTAAATGCGCTGGTTTTTTACCAATTTTATCAATTAGTACTTCACGGTTACTTACTTCGTAACCTTCTAAATATACACGTTTGATTTTTTGGCCGATTAGCGTTTCAATTTCAAACAAAGTGTTTTCTTCTTCGCGGCTAACAAATGAGATTGCTTGGCCTTGGCGACCAGCACGACCTGTACGGCCAATACGGTGAACGTAATCTTCTGCAAGCCATGGTAAATCAATATTAATTACACGAGGTAAGCCATCAATATCAATACCACGAGCAGCGACTTCTGTAGCCACTAATACACGTACCTTGCCTTCTTTAAATTCACGTAAAGCACGACGACGGTTACCTTGAGATTTATCACCGTGGCAAACGCCTGCCGGGATACCATCAAGGTTAAGCTCTTTAACTAGCTCATCAGCTGTTTCTTTCATGTTTACGAAGACAAGCACTTGTTGCCAGTTTTTCTTACCAATCAATTCAGAAAGTAGCTCTTGCTTACGACGTTCTTCAACTGGGTAAACAACATGCTCAACGGTGCTTGCTGTACTGTTAGTTTGATCAACACGCACTATTTCAGCTTGTTTCAATACTTTAGATGCAAATTGTTTAATTGCTGCAGGGAATGTAGCAGAGAAAAGTAAAATCTGGCGCTCTTCTGCACAGCTTTTAATAACGTTTTGCATATCTTCAATAAAGCCCATATCAAGCATACGGTCAGCTTCATCAAGAACAAGGTGCTTAACACTTGCAAGGCTTAAGTTACCTAAACGAATATGATCAAATAAACGACCTGGCGTTGCAACAACAATATCTACACCTTCTTTTAAAGCATTTGCTTGGCCGGCAGTGCTAACACCACCAAATAAGCTAACGACTTTAAGCGATGTATGCTTTGCAAAATCTCTAAAATTATTTGCAATTTGTTCTGCAAGTTCACGCGTTGGAGCAAGTACTAATGCATGAGGTGCATTAGTTGTGCTGAGTTCAGACTCAACCAATTTTTGGATGATAGGTAAAGCAAACGCGGCAGTTTTGCCGGTACCAGTTTGTGCACTGGCTAAAACGTCTTTACCTTTACGAACAGCAGGAATTGCTGCGCGCTGAATGGGCGTAAGGGTGTGATAGTTAAGTTCGTCCAACGCCTGGATGATTTCAGGAGCGAAACTAAAAGATTTAAAATTCATGCTGTATAACCTACGGCCACATTATCAAGGGTCGCAAATTATACAGTAAAAACGAGCTAACAGTTAGTCATAACTTATCTTTTAACGTGTTTAATCTACTTTATAGCGTTTAAATATTAAAGAGGTGTTAATACCACCAAACGCAAAGTTATTACTCATCACGTAATCGGTATTAATCTCACGCCCTTGATGCCTTATATAATCAAGCTGAGCACATTCGTCATCAACGTTATCTAAATTAATTGTTGGTGCAAACCAGTTATCAGCCATCATATTAATGCTTGCCCATGCTTCTATTGCACCACAAGCACCTAATGTATGCCCCAAATAACTTTTTAACGAGCTAATAGGTTTGCTGCCCAATGCTTTAAACGTTGCGTGAGACTCGGCAATATCACCTTTATCTG
Organism: Pseudoalteromonas sp. NZS100_1; assembly: GCF_015864285.1. Lineage (NCBI taxonomy): Bacteria > Pseudomonadati > Pseudomonadota > Gammaproteobacteria > Alteromonadales > Pseudoalteromonadaceae > Pseudoalteromonas > Pseudoalteromonas sp. NZS100_1. The sequence goes on along the minus strand of NZ_JADYXN010000007.1, from coordinate 42,618 downwards.
TTGATGTACCATGAGCATTAACGTAACCAATTTTTTCTGGGTCTAAATTGGCATCTTGCAGTGCCATTTCTATCGCTAGTTGCATTGTTTTTGATGTTGGTTGAGTAACGTGCTGTCCATCAGAATTACAACCAAAACCAACCACCTCAGCTAATATTGTTGCTCCGCGCGCTTTTGCATGTTCGTATTCTTCTAAAATAAGTGTACCCGCGCCTTCGCCTATCACTAAGCCATCGCGATTTTTATCAAAAGGTCTTGGTGTTTGTTTTGGTGTTTCATTTTTTGTAGATGTTGCATAAAGCGTATCAAATACGGCGGCTTCAGTAATACATAACTCTTCAGCTCCACCAGCCACCATTATTTTTTGTCGGCCAAACTTAATCGCTTCATAGGCGAAGCCTATTCCTTGAGATCCCGATGTACAAGCAGAGCTTGTTGTTATAACACGCCCTTTTAAACCAAAAAACACACCAACATTTACAGGGGCAGTATGCGCCATCATTTTAATGTAACTCGTGGCTGTTACACCTGACATCGACCCCGTTTCCATCATATTTGCAAAGGCGAGTAGTGGCTCAGTAGAGCCCGTAGATGAGCCATACGCTATGCCCGTAGAGCCATCTGTTAGACTGTCGTGCTCGAGTAGTTTGGCTTGTTCAAGTGCGCATTCAGTAGCACGAGTTGACATAAGTGACACTCGCCCCATTGAACGGATTTGTTTACGTTTGTAATGACTTGGTCGCTCAAAGTGTTTAACTGGCGCGGCTAAACGAGTATTGAGGTCGTCAGCTATATCCCACTCTGGCATAGTAACAACAGCATTTTCGCCTTTAATTAAGGCTTGTTTGAATTCAGTCCAATCATCGCCCAATGCAGTGACCACCGACATCCCTGTTACAACAACGCGTTTGATCAAACCATGCCACCATTAACCGAAATCACTTGGCGTGTTATGTAAGCTGCATCATCAGACATTAAAAAAGCGACTGTTCCCGCAACTTCTTTAACGCTCCCCATTCGTTTAAGGGGTATCATTTTCATCATTTCATCAATAGGTAATTCATCAGTCATCGCGGTTTCTATTAAACCTGGTGCCACACAATTAACTGTGATTTTGCGTTTTGCCAATTCTAATGCAAGTGCTTTAGTGGCCCCAATAATACCGGCTTTTGCTGCACTATAATTTACTTGTCCTCGGTTACCTGCAATACCTGACACCGATGACATTGTAATTATTCGCCCACCTTTACGGCTTTGTACCATAGGCATTACAGTTGGGTGTACTACATTATAAAACCCATCAAGGCCTGTACGTATTACACAATCCCAGTCTTCCCCTTGCATAGCAGGAAATGCCATATCGTTAGTAATACCTGCATTACACACCACGCCATAATAAGCGCCATGCTGAGCTATATCTTCTATTATTTGTGCTTTGGCCTGCTCTCTGTCGCATACATCAAATTGTAATAAACTGGTGGCTCTACCTAATGCATTAATTTCATCGCATGTTGCTTTAGCTTGCTCAACACCCGCTCTGCAATGTACGGCAATATCAAACCCTTGCTCAGCAAGTTTTAACGCAATAGCTTTACCAATACCACGGCTTGAACCCGTAACTAAAATTCTTTTTGTCATTGATTTTCTCTTATAAATTCCAACGGGTTTTCAGGCTGAAATACATTAATTTTTGCTTGGCAAAGTAGGGTTTCACACACGAGTATTTGGCATTCAAATACACTTAAACCTGACTCTTCTTGATATAGCTTTTTCACTTCAATAGTCAGCTTACTGCCGTTTTTAAAACACGGTTGATAAGTTTGATATTTTCGCGTGCCAATTAAAAAACCAATTTTTACAGGTTTATTTTCATCATTCGCTAACGCACCAGCGTAAGCGGCAATAGACTGCGCCATGTACTCAACACCAATATAGCTAGGTACGCCGTTAATTGCAGGACTAAAAAAAGGGCTTTGCTCAGTGATAGTAACGCCGCATTGAGCTTCATCTTCGCTGTGTGTTAAAAGGCTATCTATTAAAATCATAGGCGCATCATGCGGGACTACTTGCTCTATAGGGTAATTAGTCAACGTTAACTCCCAATATTAAGCTGGCATTATTACCGCCAAACGCAAATGAATTAGATAAGCAATATTTAAGAGCGGGCTTAAACGCTTGTTTTATTATTTTTATATCAGCCAAATCACTGCCTTCTTTAATCGCGTTATACGGCAGCATATGTTGGCCGCTGTCTTTTAATAATAACCAACATATACCGGCTTCAATGGCGCCTGCAGCACCAAGAGTATGCCCTGTTAAATGCTTACTTGAGCTAAGCGGGGTATTGTTGCCAAACACGCGATTAATTGCAAGTGCTTCCATTTCGTCATTTTTTACAGTAGCCGTACCGTGAGCGTTAATATAATCAATATCACCACAGGATAACTTTGCACTTTTTAGTGCTTTTTCCATTGAGGCTTGGGCGCCCATCCCATTAGGATCGGGGGCTGACATATGATGCGCATCTGAGCTTTCGCCACTGCCTAGTAACATAACGCCGTTATTTGTTATTGGCTTATTTTTAGTCATTACAAATAAAGCGGCCCCTTCACCAATATTAATGCCGTCTCTGGTGCTAGAAAAAGGCTGGCATAAACCCGAGCTTAAAGAAGCGAGCGAGTCAAAGCCATTAATTGTTAATTGGCACAAACTATCCGCACCACCACAAATTACCACATCGGCTAAATCAGCATTTAGCAAAGCTCGGGCGCTAATTAACGCTTTGCTACTCGACGTGCACGCAGTAGAAATACTGTAACAAGGCCCTAGAGCCCCTATTTTATGTGCAATATAATGAGCGGGTGTTGCTAACTCTTGATCACTGTAACTAAAGTCATCAGGCCAGAGTTTTGTACTTTCATAGCTTTTACGCGCTCTTTCGCCATCATGAATACCTGATGTACTAGTACCCATTACAATTGCGATACGCGACTTATTAATATGCGAAAGTTTATCTAAGGTTGGCTTAATCTGCTCTAAAGCTAGATCAATAAATGTATTGATACGTTTATTATTTGATAAAGCAATAGACTGAACTTGCCCGACATACAGCGGAGTTTGCTCAGCACTTAAACTTTTATTTAAAGTTAATAAAGGAGTTGCAGGGTTATATTTATTTAAGCTTGTTGTGGTTGCATCTTGGCCTATGCCCATCGCACTCACAATGCCTAAATCATTCAGCCAATATGTCACTGTTCTACCTTTTTAAATGTTATTTGATACTGATGTAAAATATTGTTCAACGTTGTCGACTCATCACTATAGTCAATGGTGATAAATGTACCCTCATCGTTAAATACCTGCCGATTAGAGCCAACCTGCTCTATTAAAGCACCCTCTAACTGCTTTTGTAAAAATGCTACTGGCCAATGTACTAATGCAATATCCGCCAAAATATAATGAGGGTCTATCCCTTCTACCGCCAGCATATTTCGTGTTTTTACTGGGCCATTTAAAGGTTTTTCAAGCTCCATAATCGGAAAGCCTTGCACTGTCATTAACAATAACTTAATTGCACCTTTGTCATTTATAGCTAATTGGGCAAATACAGTGTGTGTTTTTTGCTGATTCGTAATATACAAAACATGCTGCCAAGACTTATCAAACATTTGTGCTGGCACGCTATTAATATTTAATTGAATATTAGGTGATAGATACACTCTATTTTTAGATGCTGTAAAACTCGTACATGCGCTCAATACAGCAAATATAAATACACTACACACCGCATACTTAATTAATTTTGACATAACTGAGCCAACACATTTAAACGGCGTTCACTTTGTGCAACAAATGGGTTATTTGTATCCCATGCGTAACCCGCTAAAATAGCACTAATCATTTCTCGCACCTGAGTATTTTGTTCAGAGTAAAATATCACATCCTGAAAACGCGTATCGTACCACCCTGTTACAAATGTTCTAAAACAATCGACCCCAGCTTGTAATGGCTGTGCGTAGTGAGCGTCAAAATCGACGACTTCGTTTTTTAAATAGCGATCAACAAGTGGGGCAATTAAATTTGCAGATTTGAGTGCAATTGTTACACCTGATGAAAATACCGGGTCTAAAAATTCCCCCGCATTACCCAATAAAGCAAAGTGCTTACCATGTAACTTACTCACATTTGCCGAGTAGCCTTTTATATTTTTTGCTGGAGTTAATAACTCACGCTGTGCTAACAGTGTTTTTAAATAAGGGTCTTGCTCTATAAATTGATTTAGTAAATCGCTAGATTCATCATCATTAAAACGCTCTGACTGCGCCACAACCCCAATACTCGCAGTACCATCACTAAAGGGAATAAGCCAATACCACACGTCTGAATATTGAGGGTGTACGGTAATCAAAATTTTATTTCGATCGAAGCTTGTATCACTAATATTGTCTTTAAAGTGACTAAAATAAGCGCTTCGAACAGGAAAGTTAGAAGGAAGCTCTAAATCTAACAATTTTGGTAATACACGCCCAAAGCCACTTGCGTCCAATACAAATCGGGCATTAACGCGATAAGCTTGCTGCTGTTCATTGTGTACCACTAATGATGCACCATTTGGCTCATCACAGTAGTCAACCACCGTGTGCTTATATCTGATTTCTACGCCTTGTCCTTGTGCTTTGTCTGCTAATAATTTGTCAAAGTCGGCTCTTTTCACTTGATACGTAGTGCCTGGGCCTTTAGTAAATTTTTCAGTGAAATTTATAGTTGTATTTTGCCCTGCCCGATGAAAAGCAGCGCCATCTTTAAACTGAAAACCTAAAGCCGCTGCATTGTCATGTAGTGTATCGATTAAACCCGCGTCTTCTAAGTACGCCATACATTGCGGCAGTAAGCTTTCACCAATTGAAAAACGTGGAAACACCTGCTGTTCAAGTACCAGTACCCGCCATCCCTTTTGAACTAAAAGACTACTAGCCAATGCACCCGAAGGCCCAGCGCCAATAACAACAACATCGTACTGCTCAAGGTTATTCAAATTATTGTTCCTTTTGAGGCTTTAAAACACTCAGCGGTGATAAAAAGTAAATAGCTAAAATCCCTACCATTACACTCAGCCCAAAGCTAAAAATAGCGGGTGTATCAGATGCACTCAACATGCCAAATACCCACATAGATGACGCAGCCGATAAGCTAATCGCTAACACATTTTTGGGCTCTAACTTATTTATTTGATAAAAAACGAGGTAATCAATTGCTAAGGCAATAACAAGTAACGCACCGAGTAAATTAAATAACGACAAGCTACCTTGAATCGCATTACATACCCAAAGCATGCTCAACACCACAACAGATAAAATGGTCACCTGCAGCAGCGCTATCTTAATCGTAAATCGCCAACTAAAAAGCAGCCAACTAATAAAACCCGCAAACACTAGGCTTAATAGTAAATATTCACGGTAATCACTTAATAAAGCACTAATTTGTTTAGGTTTATTATAAATATAAACACCTTTACTTTTTTCAACTTCATTAATTAATTGATCAGATGAAATACCCGAAATAGACATCCACGTTATCGATTGTTCTGACTCAACAACCATTTGAGAAAGCAGTAATGGTTTAAATGTACTCGTGGCGAGTGTTTTATAAGTTAATAACGGTGCCTTTGTACTTGTTAACGCTTGCCCTGTAACGCGCTCTGCAATATCCAAAGTCCCTTTATTTTTAGCCTGTTCAAACAAGGCTTGGTTATCGCTCTGCTTTTGTAAACTAGGCAACCAATGGCTAATGCTATTATGTTTAAAATTAGGGTTTAGTTGGGTTAAGCGTTTTAAAAATTGCTCTTGTTTTTGTAAAAGTGCTTCGTCGCTATCTGCAAACATAAAAACAATTTGGCTATCCCATTGCCCAAGTAATAACAAATGCTTTTTTTCGTTTAGCATTAAATGTTCGGAGCTTGCATTTAATAGCTTTACATCATCATTAAAGCTAATGGGTTTTATTAAAAATAACGCACTTATAAGGGCTAATAACGTAATGAGTATCGGTTTTTTTAAACTATTGCAGTATAAAAAAACCTTAATGAGTTTTTGACTCATCAATAAACTCGAAGGCGATAACCTGAGTGTAGATTGCCACAATGGCAAAACTAAAACTGTAAATAGCCAAGCACTCACTAAACCCGCAATAACAAACACGCCAACTTGAGATAATAACGTTAGTGGCGCACCTAGCAAGCAACAATAACCCAACGTAGTCGTAATAAGAGACAATAAAAGCGCAGATTGTGTCCCTTTGCTGTAGCCTTTTTCATGCTCTTTTTTGGCTAAATCAGTCATACCATGAAATGCATAATCAATGGCAATACCAATCAAGGTAACTGCAAAAACAAGCGTTAATAAATGAATAGTCTTAAACAGCAACACCATAGCGATAGCGCCGCCAATAAGTGCACTCAGTACGGTAAAGCTTGCTAATAAAATACTGTTTAAACGCCTAAACACCCAAAATACCATAGCAATAAGGGCTAATAAGCTAATGCCACCAAACAGGCTCATCTCGTATTTAGCTTGTTTAGCATTTTCAGCCGTATGAAATAGCACACCAGAGTAAGTAATGCTTAAATCAGGGTAGGTTTTATTAAGTATATTGATTTGTTTAATTATCGCGCCAGCTAAATCAATTGATTTATTAACCCCTAAATTTTCGGGCGCTAAGTTTGCCAAAATGACACGGTATTCAACGCCTTTTAAACGTCGAGTTAAACGACCTTGTTCAAGCGTAAACAATTGGCTTTGTTTTAAGTTATCTTCTATAAATGCCGCTAGGCTCAAACTTGTATCTTTGCTTAAGGTAGCACTTACAAATGGGTTGCCTAACTGATTTAATTGCTCAAGGTAATAATGTTCAAACGTTGTTTTTTTGCTTAATGTTTGCTTGTAAGTATCACTTAATAACGCATGTTTGAAAGGTGAGAATGTTTGCGCTAAATCGTTAACGGACGGAAAGTTAAATGTGCTTTTAATTGCATTATCGTCGAGCCATTTTTGGAAATCATCAAATGCTTTATTTTTATTATTTCCTGCAAACGAGAACATAATACGGTTAGCATTTTGCTGAAAAAAAACATCTTCCGCATGTGCAATTTGGGAGTGCGACTTTGGCAATAAGCTAAACATATCGGCGCTAAACGTTGGTTTAGACAGCCAAAAAGCTGCAGCAAAAAGTAAAATTAAACTGCTAAACCACCCTACAATAACGGTAATTCGTTTTGTCACTGCACTATTCCCTTAATTAACCACTGCATTATTTAAAAACATAATTTTATTTGGAATAAGTAAACTCAATTTTTGTGTTATTTCCTGAGTGCTCATTTAGTGTAATACTGCTCACTTGCTTAGCAGTTTCACATAAAATAAAATCACTAAATAATTGCTGTAGTATCGCTTCTTTTGGTATTAACTGTGTGCAACTGTCTTGCATTTTAGCAATGTCAAAACGTGTTTCCAGAGCACTCATATTTACGCTAAGTAAGTCACTCAGTAATCCTACAAATTGCTCGCTACCGGGTTGTGGTATTAACTCACCATTGGCATTTTGTGCAAGCACTTTGCCGTTTTCTATTATGAGCATACTCTCAACAGGCATTTTCACTTGCCAAATTAGCTTTTCATCAATTAACGAAAAAACACCCGACGAAATAAAAGGCTTAGCAAATCCATTAAATTGCTTATATTGCTTAAACTCACCTTTAATAGCGGCTGCATTTACTACAGAGCAAAACAGCAAAAAGCTAATGGCTATGCTCAATGTAAAACATTTTAAAAAATTCATTTAATCGCCTATAAAATAAAAATTTAATTCAAAACCGCTTTTAACTTATTAAATAAAATAGCGGGTGATTCAAATTGCATTTCTTTGGAGCTAACCTCAACCGCAACTTGCGTGGTTGAGGCTTTAGTAAGGCGCTTATTAGTTAGCGAGTCAGTGATTACGTAATCAATCCGTAGTCGGTTCTCGTATTCTTTTAAGTAAGCCGCTACTTTAATTTTTTGAGTAAATACTGCTGAGGCAACATACTTTATTTGCATATCAACAATTGGCCACGCGTAGCCCGATTCATGCATTTGCGGGTAATCATAATCAAATAAACGCAGTAACTCGCAGCGCGCTACTTCTAAATAACGTGGGTAATTTCCATGCCATACAACATTCATTGGGTCGCAGTCATGAAATGGAATTTCAATTTCTACCACATGCGTTAATAATGCACCTTTACTATTCATACAACGCCCAACGTTTAGTTTGAATATACCCTATTGTTTGCCTTAGCACGGCTTCCATTGGTCTATCCTCAGTGAGGTTTTCAAAGTAATCAGTTATATCGGTATACATGTTTTGCATATCTTGCGTTAAAGTCGAAAACTCAAGATCGCCTTGTTTTATACGCAATCTAACACCTTGAATACTTGCTAATAACGTACTTGCTAACACTTGTTCTGTTAGCTGTAAAATACGTAAACAATCGCGAGACGCAATAGTCCCCATACTCACTTTATCTTGATTATGACACTCTGTAGAGCGAGAAAAAACGCTGGCCGGCATGGTTAGCTTTAATGCTTCAGCAGTGTAAGCGCTACAGCCAATTTGAACCGCTTTAAAACCATGATTAATATAACGGCGCTCTGGTGCACTATCAGACAAGTTTGAAGGTAGCCCATTGTTGTACTTAGTATCAACCAAAGAAGCGATTTGTCTGTCTGCTAAATCAGCAAGGTTTGCAACGGCTGTTTTCATGCTATCCATTGCCATTGCAATGTGGCCTCCGTAAAAATGCCCGCCGTGTAATACATGCTCACCTTGGCCGTCAATTATTGGGTTATCGTTTGCTGAATTAAGCTCGTTTTCTATCATGTGCCTAAAAAACGGCAGACTGTCTTGCAGCACACCAATAACATGGGGTGCACAACGGATTGAATACCTATCTTGAAGTCTGTCTGCATTACGAGGGTGATCGTGATGGTTTAAATCTTCTCTTATCCAACGTGCAATTTGTTGCTGCCCAGGATGTGGCTTAACTGAAAATAATATCTCATCAAAATGATGGCTATTTCCTTTAAGCGCTAAGCTTGATAATGCAGTAATACGGCTCGCCAGTTTAGCTAAGTAATTAGCCCTATCAAACGCTAAACACGCTAATGCAGTCATTACCGCTGTGCCATTCATAACGGCAAGACCTTCTTTTGGCCTTAGTGTTAGTGGTTCTAAGCCAACTTCTTTCATAACTTCTGCACTGTTACGTACTTGGTCTTTGTAAAACACATCACGCTCGCCTACCATCGCACCTGCAACGTAAGATAACGGTGTTAAATCGCCACTGGCACCTACGGACCCTTCTTGCGGGATCACAGGCACTATATCGTTATTTAAGTAATCTTTAAGTAGGTGCAGCATTTCCCAGCTAATACCAGAGTAGCCCTGTGAAAGTGATGTTAAGCGGGTCGCTAAAATTGCACGCCCTTGCACTTTATTAAATACATCCCCGAGTCCACAGCCGTGAAAGCGAGTTAAATGCAGAGGTAATTCATCAACTAAATCAAGGGGTACAGCCACCGTTACAGAATCACCGTAACCAGTAGTAACGCCGTAAATCACGCCATCTTCTTTTAAAAGTGTGTCTAAAAAACGCAAAGCGCTATTAATTTTAACGCTAAAAGTTTCACAGCTATTTAATTGCACTTGTGTTTCATTAAAGGCAACTCGAACAATATCTTCAATTGATAATCGCTGATTGCCAAAAAGCTGTATATTTTGTTCAGTCACACTTGTTCTCCATTGATTGATCGCGCACTACCTGCTGATCACTTTTCCAAAAATCGTAAAAATTAAACCACTGATAAGGATATAAAGCTGCGTAATAACTCAAACGCTGTGCATAGTCAGTAATAATAAGTGTTAGCGCCTGCTGTCGCTCTCGTCGAGGCATTTTTAATGACTGGCTGTAATGTTCAAATATCACTTGATACTTTTTGCTTTTTTTATCTTTTAAACAAAACAAAAAGTAAACAGGGCAATCAAGCAGCGCGGCTAATATAAAAGGCCCCTGTGAAAATGGGGCATTTTTGCCTAAAAAAGGCACCTGTACCGACCGAGAAGCCGTTGTTGTGCTTGTTCTGTCGCCAACAATAACGATTATTTCTCCCTGCTCTACTTTTTCTTTTAGTAAAATAGCTAAGTCAGGCCCCATATCAGTCACTTGTATTAAATTAACCGACACATCTGGGTTAATCTTTTTAAGCATTTTATTAAATTCAACAGCGTGATGGGTAAACACCAGTACATTTATTTTTTTACTGCTGCGGTGCTGGCTAAGTGCCCTGCACACCTCTAAATTACCCAAGTGAGAACCTATAAAAATAGCCCCTTGATTTTGCTCATCTAGCTCAGCAAATAAATGCTCATTCGTGTATTTAATATCACGTTGGGTTATTCGCCCAAGCCAAGCATCAATTTTATCTAATGCACTATCTGCAAAACTGCAAAAGTGCGTTAATTGCATTTTAAACGTAACAGGTTGTTTGCAGCCTTGGTAAACATTAACCTGCGCTAAAAACGCTTTAGATGCTACACGCGCTACTTTTCCTGTTAAAAAAAGATAAAAGACCACAGGAAACAAAACAATCCACAGTCCTTTTCTACCCAGTAATTTATGAGCAAATAATAGTATTTGAATACCTAAAAAATTACCGCGCTCTTGCATTTTAGACCAGTGTTTAGCGGCCATAACGCCTCTTTAATTTATGCCAGATTAACACCGGAGAGCGAATCAACATTCCAAAAAACAAGCGGGTGTGTAACCACGAAATACGCACGTTGTCGTGTAATGGCTGAAAATGAGAAAGCCCATTTTCGGGGTAAATTACTTGGCTAGGTAAAAATACAAAAGGCACATTGCGCCAATATAAACGCACTAAAATTTCGGGGTCAAAATCCATGCGTTTTCCAAGCGATACCTCATCAATTAGCTTTGTACTTTGCTCAAGCGGATACACTCTAAAGCCACACATCGAATCTACAATTGTAAAACTTAACGTTTCAATCCATACCCACACATGCGTTAAATAACGTGCTAAATAACGGTGTTTAGGCACTGAATCGTCATATATTGGGCAACAGCTTATAAGCGCTTTAGGCTGAGCGTTTGAAAGCGCTATTAGTTTTTTAATATCAGATAAGTCATGCTGCCCATCAGCATCAACCTGTATCGCATGCGAAAAACCTAGCTTATGTGCCTGCTTTAAGCCGGTTTGTACCGCGCCGCCTTTGCCTTGATTATCGTCGTGGGTAACTACACTCAACTGCGCGTACTTTGCATCAAGCTTACTAAACATATTTTTAGCTTCGGCGTTGCTTGCGTCATCGACCATAATAATTGCAAGATTAAATGACGATAATTGGCTCAGTACATCATCAATAACCGTAATGTGATTATAATTTGGGATAACAATACAAAAGTTATTCATTTATCAGGCTATCAAAAACAACACGGCCAGACGCATGCTGTCCTTTGTTTGAATTGTACGAAAAGGTATATTTATTCTCTGCTTTTTGCTCAAGCAATAATTCGATTGTTATACCTGGGGTAATCACTACCTGAAACTTTAATACTTCAACATTTTTAACAGGTTGCTGAACATTATAATATTTACAAATTGCAGCCACAGCCCAGTCTAATTGCACAACACCGGCGAGTATTGGGCCATCCGTAAAATGTCCTTTGAAATAATCTAAATCGTGAGGAACTAGTAAGCTTAATTTATACTTTTGCTCTGCTTTTTCAAAAGACAGTAAATCAGGCTGTGTTTTAATCAACTTTTGCAAAAAGACTCTCCAATGCTTTTAAATTTAACTTTGCCTGTGAGTTGTATGGTAATTGTTCGACAAAACGCCACTTTTTAGGGATACAAATTCGCTCAAAGCGCGCTAGTGCATGCGCTTTTAATAAGTTATTTGTGGCTAACTTACCGTCACTATTAAAAAACATCTGTCCACTATGCGTAAGCACAACAATAGCACCTACAATTAATCGCTCACCAGGCAAGGCGATTACTTTAGCTTCACTTACCCACTCACTAGTACACAAATATTGTTCTAGCTCATCTAAACTTAATCGCTTTTCTTCTAATTTTATAATTCGATCGAATCGGCCTAATAATCTAAATTGACCATTTTTAAGTACTTCGCCTCTATCATCTAAAGGGTAATTTTTGTCGCGAACGAGCGGTGAGTTTAAAATTAAACGCTGATCGTCCAAAGCCCGTACTTTAATACCCGAAAATGGCTGCCAAAGGCTAACCTTTTCAAGTGAAGTAACTTGTCGATATGCAATACCACCTGTTTCGGTACTACCAAAAACTTGTGTAACTGGTTTATTTAATTGCGTAAACAACGATACAGCATCTTCGTTTAATAGCGGTCCACCTGATGAGAAAATCCATTGTAAATGAGACTTATCATCCACTAAAACATTATCAATACATAACCGTTTTAACTGTGCTGGGCTTGAAACAAACACTACTTTTTTAAATAACTTGAGCTTTGTAGCTATATGTTCTGGGTAATGCAATAGTTCTGTATTTACAACCTTTCCTGCACGTAATGGCCACAATAATCTAAACAGTAAGCCGTATATATGCTGATGCGAAACACTCGCTATAAAAATAGGATTATCAATCAGTGCGTAGCTATTAATTAATGTACTTAATTCTTTATTTATTACCTGCCACGTTTTTACAATTGGCTTTGCTTTACCCGACGAGCCCGACGTGTAAAAAACAATTGTGCCTTCTTGAGGCCATTTAATTGTTTCAATAGATACAAAGTGAGGTTGATTGACTAAGGTGCCTATATCTAAAAAATCAGCCTCTAAATCGGCTACTAATTCAGACTCACCAATAAAAAAAGGTGTTTGTTTAAGCAAGGAGTTTAACGTTGCAGGTTGCCCATTAGGCGGCAAAATCACTGTGTTTCCGTGTAGTGCCAAAGCAAATAAGTACACGGCAAATTTGTAGGTGTCTGTGGTGTATAAAACAACCGATGATTTAGCATTTAACGTTGATAGCTTTGCTAAAACTTCGTTTATATCACTAACAAACTGACGCTCCGAAATATCATTATCAGTATGATTAAAACATGTTCTTATCGCATTACTTTGAAAAGCATTAAACACCGGCGTTCCTTTTTACTTTTTGTCTGACTAGCCACTCTATAGCAAACAATGTGCCCATAGCTAAGTAAGCAATAAAACCATTATAAAAAGCCCAGGTTTCTAGGCTACTAAAAATACTGGTGTACAGGGCAATACCACCGTTTAATACAAAAAACACACACCACACTAGCGTTACTTTTTTTGTATAAATTACACCGTTTTCATCAAGTGAGGGCTCAGTAATGCGCGCAAAGGTTTCAATAATAGAAGGCCCTTTATACAAGGAATACGCAAACACAACTAACATAACTAAATTAATGATTACGGGATACAAACGCAGCCCTAAGTCGCTATCCATTACCTTGGAAATCAAAATAGTAATGGCTGCTAAAAATGTAGCGGGCTTTAACCACGGCATTTTATCAAACAAGGCTTTGCTTAACCAAAGTCTAAGCCCGAGTAAAAATAGCAGTAATACTGTAATAATCTGACTATTAAAACGCGTAAGGCCTACGTACACAATAATAGGGTAGCAAGCCAAGCAAATCATAATTAACGTTGTTAAAACTGCTTTTAACATAGTATTAGTTAACTAACTTTTCTATTTCGGTGACTATATCTTGCACTGTGCGCACGAGCTTAAAGGCATCAGGCTCAATTTTTTTACCTGTGATTTCTCTTAACTTCACAACTAAGTCAACTGCATCAATACTGTCTAAATCAAGATCTTGGTACAGGTTAGCCTCTAAGCTAATATCTTCTGGGTCTATTTCAAATTCGTTTTCTAAAATGCCGTGTAATACATCATAAATTTCAGCAGCGGTTTTCATCTTTCTTCCTACTTTTATATATTAAGAACGTGCTTGTTCAATAAATTTTGCTAAAGAATTAACTGAGGCAAAGTGCGCTTTAGTTTGATCAGAGTTTGCATCTATTTTCACATCAAATTGCTTCTTTATCGCAAGTCCAAGCTCTAATGCATCTATGCTGTCTAGCCCTAGGCCATCTACAAATAAAGCGTCATCATCTTGAATGTCAGCAGTGGTCATGTCTTCAAGGTCAAGGCTTGAGATAATCAGTTGTTTTATTTGTTCTTTTAATTCGCTCATATATTTTTTAGCTCTTGTGTAAAATAATGTTGTAAATCTTTAGTCAATTGGCGTGATTGTATCGCAAGCATATCGCTGTGGTACGTTGCACAATTAAACTGCTGGCCCGCAAGCCTCATTGTAAAATGCGCCTGATATGGCGCGACCTTATACCAAGGTGTGCCTTTGGTTAAAGTGTTTGGCTTCATTTTAATTAAAAAAGTAGTAATGGGCGCATGACATCTAATTGCAATATTTGCAGCGCCTCGTTTAAACTTTAATGTTTTATGAGGCTCTGTCCGTGTCCCTTCAGGAAATACAATTAAGTTATTACCCTTTTGCAAACTGCGCTCGCACTCTCGTAATAGCTCCTGCGGATCGTCATTACTTATATAGCCAGTACTTTTAATAACGCCGCGCATAAAAGGATTTTTAAATAAATGTGCCTTTACTACGCAATCTGCATTTTTTACTACCGAAATTAAAACAACAACATCAATTAAAGAAGGATGGTTTGCTAATATCAGTTGCCCTTTTAAGCCTTCAATTTTTGCTTTATCGTTAACATGGAATCGAATAACGCCTGTTATATGCATTAAACTAACAAATAATTTGAAACAATAATGCACTGTTTTTCGAGCCTTAAGCTTTTGTTTAACTGAGTCACTTTGAAATAGGCGCTGAGCAGGAAAAACAATAAAGGCTAATACTAAACCACCCATTCCAAAAACTGAAAAGCAAAATGCAGTAGCAATAATCCGCCAAATCAATCCACATAGCCTTTGTGCATTTTTAAGCATGGTACGTAAGCTGCCAATCGTGCTCAAGCGTGTTATGAACAAGTAATGTATTGCTTCGCTCATACAAAGCTTTAGCGCATTGAATACTCATTGGTAAGTCGCTTTTTTCCATGCCCGTATTAAATACTTTGTTTAAACTAAAGTGGGGTTCGCCTTTTTGCGGCGCTCTTATTATTAAACCAATAGAGTGTGCTATTTGCTGTTCATCGGCGTACTGAGCGTAAATATCGGGGAGGGGTTCATCGGTATGAACTATTAATATGTGTTGCTGATCGTTATCAGCAAGTCTTACAAAGCCATCTACGAGTGCATAAATAAAGCTTTCGGCTCCTGCAGCTATAGCATTTGTAGCACTTGTATTACCCTGTATTATCCCAAAAAGTCCCGATGCGGCATTATGCACACTTAACCCAAAACCAGTGGGCGACAGTGGCTGATCATTTACTACATCAATAAGTAAGTTAGACGTTTTGTGAAAATCACCGTGGCGAGAAGAAAAAACACTCGGTAAATTAACATAGTTACCTTGAGTGCTTACTTGATGAGCACTAAAGAGTGCCATTTTAATAAAGGAAGTCATTCGGCGTCGCTGCATAGCAGGCACCCAACTAAGATTTAATACGGAGGAATCAAACCAATTACTCTCTTTTATTTGTCGCTGTTCGGGCTTTATCCATATAGCGAGTTCTTCAACAACAAATTTCACAGCTCTGCATATTTTATAAGATATAAGGGAAGGAATTTTACCGATTTTAGCAATAGAAGTAAATAATCATTAACAAAAAGCACTGAACTAACACTTTGTTCAGTGCTTGCTCATATTGCTAGGAAAGCAGGGCTATATCGCCTTGCTTAATACACTTAGCTGCGCCGCCTACAACATCGCTGTTATTTAACTCATTAATTAACACTTCGCCTTGAGCTTGTTGTTCATCATTAAGCGGTAAATACGGTAATCTAAATACTGGGTTTACTGCACCTGTCATCATCATGGCGGTATTAATAGCAATCGGATTTGGCTCACAGAACAACCAGTTCATTAA
Organism: Pseudoalteromonas sp. NZS100_1; assembly: GCF_015864285.1. Lineage (NCBI taxonomy): Bacteria > Pseudomonadati > Pseudomonadota > Gammaproteobacteria > Alteromonadales > Pseudoalteromonadaceae > Pseudoalteromonas > Pseudoalteromonas sp. NZS100_1. Next base: position 26,480 of record NZ_JADYXN010000007.1, on the reverse strand, counting down.
TGGCTGTAATGAGGTATTTAACTCATCATTTTTAGTATCCATTAACTGACGGAACAAACCAGGTATAAGGTTAGATGTAACCGAAATAACACCGTGCGCTTTATGTGTGTGGCGCGCATCATGGCTTTCGTCATCGTTACCCGACCAACATGCAATACCTTGTTGCTCATAATGGGCTATGCGTTCATTGCCGCCACACTCTTTAACACCAATAAAATGCTCGTGCTGTGCCAGTGGCTCAATAATATCAGGTGTTAGGTCTTGACCTGTTCGCCCTGCTACGTTGTAAATAAAGGCAGGTCCAATATCAAGTACGCGCTTAAAGTGCTCTTTAACACCCGCAATAGACGTACGTCCGTAATATGGATTAATTTGCAGTGCTGCATCCATACCGCTGGCAAAGCCATATTTAGTTGCTTTAATCGCTTCACGGGTGTTGTTACTACCGGTATTACCGACAATAACCAGTTTGTCACCATACTTGTTTGCACTGTGCGCTATAAGCATTAAATGCTCTTCCCAGTTCATTAACTGGCCTTCGCCTGTTGTGCCACCAACTACAATGCCGTCAACGCCTGCTGCAATTTGTATTTCTACGAGTTCATCGTACTTTGCTAGGTCTATTTCACCGTTTGCTAAGTATGGCGTTTTAATAGCTGTAATAAGGCTTGCTTGTTTAATTTTCTCTAGGGTGCGCATAAAAAATCATTATTTATAAAACTTGCGCTATTTGTAACATAATTGCCGGTACTTTTGGAGGTGTAAGCCTACATTTAATTATAAAATTTCTTGTGTTATTAAGTTTGGTAATACAAAATGAACAACTGTATATATGAACAGTATTTTATTTTTAACGATACCAGAGGCTTTATGCGTTTATCTGACTACTTAGCAACTCATTTTTATAACACCGATGAACTGTGCCAAGCATTAAATATAGATGCAGATACACTTTTAGCTTGGCAAGAGCGAAGTGTTTTCCCAAAACCAAGTTACTGTATTAAAAGTCAACTTAGCTGCAGCTCATATTCAGGTTTGTATGAATGCGAAGAGTATGACGACTATTACCCGCGCGGCTGTGTTAATTGGGGTCAAGGTCTTTTAAAACAAAAAATAGAATCATCAAGCCATGCTTTTAATTATTTTGCACAGCAATATACTGCAAGCCTAACTAAACTCGCTCAGCAAGGATTTACGTTTAGCGAAGAGCTATTTGGCTGTGAAATAGACGAGCACCTACAACAAGTTTGGCAACAGTTTTTATGCAGTAAGTACGGCGTACTTACTCAAAATGGATTAATAGACGAAATAGTCTCGGTAGATATTGGCAGGTTATTAGTTGACGACATTACCGAACTGCGCAGTAAAGCGAGCTTAAACCAAGAAGAAAGAGCGCTACTGCACCCCGCCATGAAGCTTCTAAACAAATCATTAGGGCATGGCGCCGATCATGAAAAACAACACACATTACGCACCCGCTATATAGATGCACTTATTTTAAAATACGATTTATCTATAAAATAGTTTTGCATTAGTTTGATTATTTATCATTTTAGGATTATTTTACGAAAAACAAGATCTGTTAACTTAATTGTTACGTAAAATATGATTTAAAGGCACTGACTCAATGACAATCAAAACAAAAATAAGTGTAATTTCTGCTGTAATCACTATCCTGTCTTTTAATACGCTAGCTAAAGCTAACCACGAAATAGCAAATGACGACATAATAAAAATGCAGCGTGCAGCACTTGCTAAAAACACTGCAAATAAAGGCTTTGGCCCACAATCTCCACGCAATATTGATAATTATAAAGGCGAAAACACCGTAGTTTTCTCTCATGCCCCAACTTCATCAAATATGAACTTATGTAATATACACTTTCATAAAAATGCTGAACATGCCGGTGGCGAGTTTAGTAAATATGCCGGAAATGGTAATGGAAAAGGCTTTAAAAGTGGCTACTTATATTCAGGCTCTTTAACTAAAAGTGAAAGTAAATCAGCAAAAATTGAAATTTGTCCGAGCGATCACGGCGCGCTGTTAGTTGGCGATACCATTGAGGTTCATAACGTTCATACGTCAGCAATTGTAAAACCAGGCCCTACCTTGGGTAGCTGTTTAAGTGATTCGATTAAAAATCCGCAACTACGTGTTGAAGCCCAAGTATATGTATTAGTAAACGATGCTAACGCACTTGATTTTGCTCAAATAAGCACCGTGTCATCTGTTAATGGTTACTATCAAGCTATTGCTATACCTACAAATACGGGTAAACCGGTTGTTTATAGCGGTTCAACTACTGGTCCTAGTTACAACGAGACAGGCTCTCCTTTTCAAGTAACATGGTCAGTTAAACCAAAAGTAGCAAAGGTTGATATAAACAGTGTTGGCAAATGGTGTGAAAGTAACACCTTTAATGAAGATCATGCTCACGGCGTACGAAATCTCGTAATAAATCCTGCATTACTCTCAAAATCAATAATTAAAATTTAGCCAAATAAAAAACAACCCGCTAATTAGTGGGTTGTTTTATTATGACCGTTAAAATGAGTATTACGCTTAATGGGATAAAAATGTCACATTAAATGTATTTAAATCTTCATATGTAATACATGTTTGCTCATTGGTATTAAGCTCAACAACACCACAGTAAGAACCAGTTATAAACACTTGCCCTGCTTTTAAGTTAATTCCCTTTGCTGATAAGTAATTAACTGCCCAATAAAGTGGAAGCTGCGCAAGCTCTGCAGGATGCACACCTGCTAGGTTTAACTCCAGCTCAGTTTGCTTAACGTTAATATTTACAGTACTTGCGTTATACGCTTTGGCTTTATCTATTTGTGGGCCTAAATACACGCCTTGATTAGATAGGCCATCGGCCAGCTTTTCAATGTGCGTGCTTGGAGTGTCTTCATCAAACCTTTTTTGGATAAGCTCAAGTGCCAAGTGGGCGCTGGCAAATGCAGTATCCACGTCTTCATTTGTATAGGTATTATTACTTGGTAAATCGCTTTGCAAAATAAATGCAATTTCTGGTTCAACAAGCGCTTTATTGTTTGTTGTATACAGTGGGCAATTTTCAGCTTGTTTTATAGGTGCATGTAAAAGAGGCGCTAATATAATTGAGCCATTATCTAAAGGCAGCATACACTTCCAGCCATATACAGTTTGATCATTTAAGTAAATCATCAACTTTTGTACTTCTATTGCATCGTCAGTCGAGTCTAGTACTAACTCTTTAGGAAAGTTTGAACGTGCTGGGTTTTCATCTCTTTGTGCTAATAAGTGAGTAGCAATTAGTTTTAGCTGTATTGAGTTGTTCACATAAATCTCTTTAAAATACGTTACTGGTTAAGCAGTAAATAGGAAGGGTTATATTATTAATGTATTAGCTTAGGCATTAGAACATCATGTTAAATGCCTATAATTAAAATTGTATTTAAAACAAAGCGTGGTAATTATTTAAGTATCAATAGATTTAAGCGAACGTAAAAACAGCCCTAAGCCACCAAACGCTAAAATTATAATAACAATCAAATCAAACGACGTCATAGTTCGCATACTAAATCGAACACTCGATATAACGCCAAATATTAGTGCGGTTAACGAACCTAGAGATAGCACCCAGCCTAAAATATTTTTAGAATTGTAAAAAATCAGACCCACACCAAAAATAAATGGGATCATAACCATGCCGCCTGTGACGCCAAAGCCACCTAAAGCATTAACACTATAAATGCGAGAACTTAGTCCAAAATTAGAGGTCACCGAAATTGCGTTTAGCAGCATATAAAAGCCACCGCACATCATAATCAAACCAATAAAAAAATGCCCAATACCACCAGAGCTTCCACCCGCACCTTTCATTATTAATTATTCCTTTTATATTTTTAACTTAATCGTTTTAAATGGTAATTACTCGACTATTAACATTGACCGCGGTCTACATAATCAATCCGTGCACACGCGAAAACACTTATCGCGTAATTACATGCCAAATAACATAAAACCAAGATAAAAAACCATGCAAAATTGCCCATAACACAGACTCGTTAGCACTCCATGAAATAGCAATTGCTAGGGCTGTACCAAAAGAGACTCCATATTTTACTATTTCATTTCTTGAGTTTCTCATTAATTATATTCCTAATTTTTAACTTGTTAGCTGTTTGATTTGCTTACTAAAACTGAAAGCTCTTTACCATCAATATTGATACTTGCTTCTTTGCCTAGTTCAACAACTAAAGAGGGAGCCATATGTTTTCCACCTAGCTTCAGGTCAGTTGCTAAACTAACAGTAGAATCATCAATTGGCGTTACTGTAAAAGCAAAACTATACGAATTTTCAACTGAAACTGACGCCTCTTCGTTTGAATTTACTACTAAAATAGGTGAACCAATTAAGTTTTTATTATCATAAAACTTGGCATTCACTACAAAACTATCATTAGCTTGTGCAAATGAGACAAAGCCTAACAACGCTATTATTGCGATTAATTTTTTCATTATTATTTCCATATAAATTGATACAGCTAAAGGCTATTAAAGCTTTATTAGCTGTGATTTTTCAGCTAGCAATTTACCAAGTAATGATTAAAAAACTTATGTTTTAGCTCTGATGAAGTAACCAACACCCAGTGAACTAATATAGAACAACACTCCAAATACACTAATATCAATGAGTAGCTTTAGAATGTCAAAAGTATCTGTAAACACAAGATACTCAAAAGCAAATAAGTGAAATATAACTTTTGATCCGAAATACGCAGTTAATAAAGGGATTACAAAAATAAGAATAGATTGATTAGATTTATTAATTTCCATACCCATGTCTCCATTATTTATTTAATTAATTAACTCAGCTGTAAAATAGGTAAGTACTGAAGGACGAAAATTGCCAGCGGCTAACCTCCCTTCTCGCCTTAATTACTTATACGGTGCTACCTTGAATTCTCTGCTTTGTAATTCATGGTAGTTATTTATCTTTGCAACTGCATTTTTGACTTGATCAAAAGTTGCACTTTTACAGAAGTATAGAACATATCCTCCCGTAATATCTTTATTAGAACTGAATGCATATTCAAGACCGAACTTTTCACACAATACGTCTTCAATATAATCCTTGTGATCGTAATCAATTAATTCAATTGATGCTCCCCATTCAACGTGTTCTTTAACTTCAATTTTTGACAAGATATATCTGAACTCATCAAACATGTCACGTATACCTTACGTCTCATAATAGAAAGTGGTTAGTTAAAATATGCAGAAGTAAGGAGCCTATTAACAACTACCAGGCTTATAGTTAAATTACTACCTAAGATTTACCCTACTCTAATTCCCACCGTCATAGGTGGATAAACATGTCTGATAACAAAATTTTTTCCATTATCAAAAGTTAGTGTAAATTGATTTACTACGTCTTCACCTAAATGATCACTTTCAACAATGTCGCATATTCGGCTCGGCAGTTTTGAAATATTAAAAGGGTACAATAATTCAGTTCTTTCTACAGGTTCAATACTCAAGCCTAAACTTGGGTAATAACCAATAGCGTCAACTTCACACGGTTTAATTAAATAAGTTTTGCCATCTTCAAATTCTAAGGTTATTTCATAGCAAATCAAAAAACCTTCATTACTCTTATCTTGCCATGCCTGGTGAACTTTTTCGTGAATATGACTTAATGAAACAGCTATAAGAACTTTTCCTTTCAAACTATTCAAGTCGAACATATATGCTTAATGCCTTAAATTACATCTTCCTATATTCACACCAGAGAATTTTAATGTAAACAACAAATTAAATAGGCTATTTATTAGAGTGGGTTGTGATACCAAAACGACTTTAATAAAGTTATGAACCTCTTTTGATTTCGACGCACTGTGCATTAACAAAAAAGAGTCCTAATAGGTTTCATTGATATTGGCGAAGTTGAGTATTTAGGCAGGTTGGGCTGTAAGAATAAAAGGTGATGTAGGTTAACAGCACCTATTTGAGTATTTACTTTATGATATGTAATCTAGCTGAGTATTTTAATACGTACCATAATAGGCACTATAAAAAGAATTTAACCAATTGATTTATATACATCAATACTACTATTGGTTAAAAGCCCAGTAACTTGCGTACCAAACGCTTTAAAGTGTGGCTCGTTTTTATGCGCTTCAAAGTGCTCGTCAGACGCCCACTGTTCGCTAACAACGTAGTCGGTATGTTCATCATCACTTTTTACCGATAGTTCATAACGTAAGCACCCTACTTCTTGGCGCGATGACTTTTGTAAGTTTTCAAGTGCTGTAAGCATCACATCTGCATCAATATTTTTGCACGACAGTGCAGCTATAACCGTTAACATGTGTATTCCTTCTTAAAAGTTAAGGTGTAGATAATCTACACCTTAAAATATTTAGTTTAACTTTGCGTTTGAGGTAAGTTTACTGATCCCACTGCGGCGCAAATTCTGGTGTTGCTTGGCGGTCGCCGCAATCAAGACCATCAATGCGGGCTATGTCTTCATCATCTAATTTAACGTGGTCGTTAAAGTTATCTTCTAAGTTTTTGCGCTTAGTTGATGATGGAATTGTCGTCATACCACTGGCGTTAACCCATGCTAAAACAACTTGTGCTGGACTTGCATCGTGCTTTTTAGCAATGTCGATAATGGTTTGATCTTTAAGTACTTTGCCTACTACAAATGGCATGTATGCTGTTACATGAATGTCGTGCTGAGCACAAAATGCGCGTAATTTAGTATTAGTTAAATATGGGTGAACCTCAACCTGATTGGTAAATATTTCACGCGAGTCAAGCGTTTGCATTGCTTCATTTAAGTTTGCAATAGTGAAGTTTGATACTCCAATGTGCTTAGTTAAACCAAGCTGCTTCGCTTTTAGTAATTCAGTGAGATATTCACTCATTGGCTCGTCGTTAGCAGGCGATGGCCAATGAATTAGCAGTAAGTCGACCGAATCAACCTGTAGCTTTTCAAGTGACTTTTTAACGCTTGGGATAAAGTCGCTTTTATTTAATTTGTTATTCCACACTTTGGTAGTTAAGAATATTTCACTGCGCGGAATATTGCTGTCTTTTATAGCTTGGCCTACTTGCTCTTCGTTGCCATAAATTTGTGCGGTATCAATATGGCGAAACCCAACTTCGAGTGCCATTTTTACTGAGTTATAGGCAGTGTCGCCCTCTAAGCGGAATGTACCCATACCGAGTTCTGGCATTTCTATTACACGTTTTGTCATGGTTTATCCTTACAAAATAATCGGTTAAAAATACAAACTTCTCTGAAGTTTTACGAAATACACCTTTTACTTCTTATTACGACTGTCACTTAAAAATCTATGACCTCATAACAGGTATGAGGTCATTAATTTTAGTTTCAAGGTTAACAGCTAAGACTTTATACTTGCTGAATTTCACGTTTATCATGCATACCGCTGTAACGCGTAACAGCAATTGCGCAAATTGATGATTTACAAAATCATAAGTTAATTGGTTTTAGTGACTCCCCTAAATTAAATACCTGGCCGTTAGTAAAGCCCGCTTTATTTACGTTTTCGCTTAGCGCAAGCAGCGGTGAAACAGTGCGCCAGCGGTGTATTGCAAACCAAGGTGTTGCGTTACTTTCTCACTTTATGATTGGCAATGACCTAAAAACAGGTAAATTAGTTGAAGTGTTACCCAATGCAATTAGCTCGCCAAATAACCGAGAAATTATACAAGCCATGTATTATAAAAAATAGTACGGTATCATCTTGAATTACAGCGTTTTTAGATTTTATAAAGCCTAGGCTTAGTTTATAAGCTCTGTATATTGATTTGCTTATTAAATGTTTTAACCGATTTTTTGACGCTTTTTAATAATCGAAAAGTATAAATAACAAAAGTAGTAATTAAAGGTATTAATCAAAATGGATTCTTTAACGCAGGTAGCATTAGGTAGTGCTGTAGGTTATGCGGTATTAGGCAACAAAGTAGGCCGAAAAGCCGTTTTGTGGGGCGCCACTTTGGGCACACTCCCTGATTTAGATGTATTTTTTCCTTATGGCGGCTCTGTAGAAGCATTTACTTATCACCGTGGCTTTAGCCATTCGTTATTAATACATTTATTAATTAGCCCGCTTATTGTATGGCTAATATTAAAAGTACACGCGGGAATGCAAACTTATAAAGTACGCTGGTTTTGGCTGGTGTTTTTGAGTTTATCTACCCACGCTTTACTAGACAGCCTAACGGTATACGGTACACAATTACTCTGGCCTTTTACTGAGTACCCCTTTGCGGTTTCTAGTGTGTTTATTATTGACCCCGCTTACACGCTTCCTTTATTAATTGGCGTAATATGTACGCTAATACCCAAAATAAAAGCAGCAACGGCTTATCGTATAAATGCAGCGGCTTTAGTTTTAAGTAGTCTATATTTATTTTGCGCTTTAATTTTAAAAGTAAATATTGATGACAAAGTAAAAACGGCTCTCAACAACAGACAAATACCAGTAAATGCGTATGTTAGTACGCCTGCTCCGCTAACCACTTTGCTGTGGCGTATTGTTGTGATGTCTGACGGACAATACTACGAAGGTTATGCATCAGTATTTGACGCGCCCAGCGATGTAACATTAACGGCTTATCAAACAACGCCTTCATTGTTAAATAATATTAGCGATGAATGGGCTATAAAACGCTTGCAGTGGTTTACTAAAGGGTTTTATTCGGTACGCCAACAGCAAAGCAATATTGTACTTTCTGATTTACGTATGGGTATGGAATGCAACTATGTGTTTAATTTTGTAGTGGGTCAAAAAAATGATTCAGAAGTAAACCTTGGTAACTTTGAAAAAATAAGTCAAAGGCCAAAATTAAACAATCTTCATAAAATATGGAACAGAGTTTGGCAACCAAATGTGTCTTTAGCATCACCCGCTGCAAAAAATGACTGCAATAGCGAATAACGGCATATTATAAAATTCGTACTAGCATGAGGAAGTTAAGTGAAGTTCAAGCAGCAATTAAACTAAACAGTTCACTAAAGTGATTGCTGCTTTTTTTGCTGATACATTGCAACATCAGCATCTTGAATCATATCCTCAACTGATTTACCTGTATCGTGTTTAAAGTGTGTTACTCCTACACTGTAATCAATTTTGTATGGCTTGTTTAAGGTATTATTAGCATGCGCTATTGCATCCGCAAACCTTTGTAAAACAAACTCTGCTTTTGTCTCGTCTGAGTCGCTTAACATCGCAACAAATTCATCTCCGCCAAGTCGACCTATGACTTCACAATCACGAAATGAACTAAGCATAATTTGTGCAAATTTATTTAATACAAAATCGCCTTCGTGGTGTCCATAAATATCATTAATTTGTTTAAACTTATTGAGATCAAACAATATAAACGACATTGATACTTTGTTTCGCCTACATACATTTAGCGTATGTTCGGCAAGGTTTAAAAAGCCACGTCGATTAGAGATTCTTGTTAACTCATCAATTGTGGCTAGTTGAATTGATTGAATTTCTCGCTCGACTAACGTGCCTAAATCTCTTAGTAATTGTTTTTCTTCATCATTGAGTTGTCTAGGTTTATTATCGGCAAGGCACAAAGTGCCTATAATGACTCCTTCCCTTAATTTTAAAGGAAAGCCTGCATAAAAGCGTACTTTAGGATCGCCTGTAACAAAGGGATTATCAAAAAACCTTTCGTCCTTTGCTGTATCTGGGATTATTAATAACTCGTCCTGATTTATGGTGTGGCCACAAAATGAGGTTTCGCGAGGAAGCTCAGGCGCATCAAGCCCCTGCCTTGATTTAAACCACTGGCGGTCTTCGTCAATCAAAGTAACCAATGAAATAGAAACATTAAACATACGCTTGGCAATACGAGTAACACGATCAAAGCGCTCTTCATGAGACGTATCTAGAATTTTTAATGCTCTAAGCGCGTGTAATCGCTCAGCTTCGTTATTTGGAATCTCAGGTTTAATCATTAAAGCTCTATTAATTTTAAATATTTTATAAATTACAAAACTGGAGCGAATATTTTCGAGTTTATAATCCGATAAACTTATTTAAATTATAAACAGTCTGCCTATTCAAACTAGAACATTACCTAAAAATAGCAATAAATAAATATTTATAAATATCAGTAAGTCGTGCCTAAATAAAGATAAGATTCAATCCGCAAAAAATTATGATTTAAGCAAGTGGGATTAGTGGTTGATACAACATAGCTACCCTTTAATGAAAAAGTAGTAGTGGCTATTTAGTTTTATTTAAATAACCACTGGATTTGGCATACATACAAAAATAAATACTTTAATTTTGGTGCTCATATTGTCCGCGGTAAACTTCAAATACTTTTAAAACAGTATGTTGCTCTTTAGTTAGGTTATCAAACCAATCATCAAACAGCTCATCATCTTCTTGCTCGCTTAGTGCCATATACCGCGCTAGTAATTCTACAATATCGTTATGGTTGCAGGTTAAAGGATTTACTTGTTGCGCCAAGGTACTGTGGTCGCGCTCTCTTAGGGTTTCCATTACCCCTTGATCAATTTGTTCTTGTTGTTGTGTTGCGTCACTCATACATAACCTCTGTAATAACTTTATAACCGTATTTGTTAACGTTTTAACTCTTAAATATAGTTATAACAGCCTAAACGCCAATAGCCAGCATTTTTGATTCAAGTGCTTATTTTTTGATTTATTTGCGCAAATAGCCAGCAATCACGGCCTTTTTGAGGAACATTTGAATAATTTGCAATGAGAGAATAAATACGTTAAATTAAAATGATACATTATCACATATCATTTATTAAGGCGTATTATGAAACCAAATATTCATCCTGACTACCACGTGGTTGCTTTTCACGATACCGCTGCCGATTCTTACTTTATTATTGGCTCAACCATTAAAACCAATCGCACAATCGAGATCGATGGTAATACTTACCCATACGTACCTATTGATGTATCAAGTGACTCGCACCCATTTTATACAGGCAAGCAAAAAACAACCGCTACAGATGGTCGCGTTGCGCAGTTTAATCGTCGTTTTAAAAGTTTATCGACTGTTAAAAAGGAAAAGATATGAAAGTATTAAGCTCTCTTAAAAGTGCTAAGCAACGTCCGGGGTGTCAAATTGTAAAACGCAAAGGCCGCGTATTTGTAATTTGTAAAAACAACCCACGCTTTAAAGCAGTACAAGGAATGAAAAAGAAATAAGTTAAACGGGGATGCTCAACATATAATTAGGTAGCTTGCTTAAGCTACCTAATTTAGGGGGACTATTTTACCACTACTGAAAACTCTGGCACTGCCTGAATTACTTTTTTTACCGTACAGGTATTTACAGCTGCAATAAGCGCCTTTTTATACTTATCAGGGAAACCATCAGGTAAGTTAATCTCAATTGAAAATAACTTTTTACCGTTGTCATCTACATTTTCGTTGTTTTGGGTAAGCGTCATACCTTGCGTTGAAATATCACGCTGCTCGCAAAACTTACGCGCATAAAAACCTGCACATAAAACCATACTTACTAAAAAATAATCAAACGGTTCTGGATGCTCTGCATTGCCACCAGCGTTTACACTTTGATCGCTTATTACTTCTAGGTCGCCAAATTTAGCGCTTTGCTTTTGGCCTTCTAACATTGAAACTGAAATTTCCATTGTGTTTCCTTATATTTATTGCTGCAGATACCTTTAACATAATTAGCTTAAAAGTAGCTACTAAAGATACATAGTGTCTAGGTTTATGAACCGAACAGTAATTCAAAGAACCCTGGAGGCTCGTGTAACTCATGATATTTTTTACGTAAGTTATCTATATTTTTCAGTGGTTCTTTTGCCGCACTTAGCCCCTGCTCGATTGCTGCCTTTTTTGCAAGTTCAGCTTGAGCAATCACTTTATCAAGGCCCTGCAATGACTGCTCAGGTTTTTTGTAAAACTTAGCTGTTTTACTTACTTTTACTAGCTTTATAAATTCATCAATCGCAGTATTAAATTCACTAAGTTGAGTTGCCTGCACTGCTTGTTTATAAGCAAGGCCCGTATTTTTCATATTTATTTCAAGATCGACTTCTTGCTGCGCAAAAGACATTGAACTAAACGCAAAGGTAAAAATAATTACTAAATACTTCATGGTCAAACCTATTAATTAAAAACACCTAAATTGTATCAAGTTTACGTAGTAAAGTAACTTTACGAGCTGTTATGAGTACTTTGAACTGTAAAGGGGGTTTACAAATTAATCATTTTAAAGCTGCAATAGTGAAAAATATTCAAATAACGATTTTTTTTGAATAAAAAACATCTAATAAAAATCATTTTAAAAGAGTAATAACACACATAACCTTTACAAATAAGTACATATAACACTCACTGGCAACTTCAAATAAATAAAAATTTATATATGAATAATTATAAACCGCAAAAAGTTGACTTAAAAAACAACTGAAAATTTAACAAATAAAAACCAATGTTAATAACTAAAATACATAAGAAAAACTAAATGTAAAAAACCTCAGTAAATCATTTAAAAAGCTTTTGTAATTAATACCAAAAAACACAACAAAATTTCTTCAGGTTATTTCAAGTTACTTACTTTACAGTGAGTTAGCTACTTTTAATAAAATAATCAGCATGCAATAATCGCCGCCCTCATAATAAAGCTACATTGTATTTAATTACTAAAAATGTTCTCTGGGAATCAAATGAAACGTCATAACTTACTTTCTACTAGCATTAAATGTGCATTAATTACTGCTGCTGCAACAGCAAGTAATTCTGTGCTTGCACAAGAAGAGCAAGCAACAAAAATTGAACGTGTTGAAGTAACGGGTTCACGTATTTTACGTGAAGGTGCGATTGCGCCTGCACCTGTTACAGTCATCAGTGGCGAGCAGCTAATGAACACTGGCGCTGTAAACATTGGTGAAGCGCTAAACAATTTACCAGCACTTGGCAATACATATTCTATGGCTAACTCAGGCCGCTTTATTGGTACTGCGGGTTTAAATATTCTTGATTTACGTAACATGGGTACAGATCGTACTTTGGTACTTGTAAATGGCAAGCGTCATGTATCAAGCTCTGCAGGTTCTCAATCTGTAGATACCAACACTATTCCAAGTGTATGGGTTGAACGTGTAGAGATAATTACTGGTGGTGCATCTGCTGTATACGGTGCTGATGCGGTAACAGGTGTTGTTAACTTTATATTAAAAGACAACATTGAAGGCATGGACTTTAGCGTTACACGTGGTTTTGCCGATTTAAGCAGCTACAACAACGAAAAAGCGACGTTCTCATACGGCTCTAACTTTGATAACGATCGTGGTAATGCAGCTTTTGCTATTGAGTACTCAGGCCAGGATTCATTAAACGCACTTGACCACCCATGGACTAGCACTTCGTTTAGTAGTTTACGTAATCAAGCCCAAACAGAAGCAAACAAAGATAGCGCAGCTTTCCCTGATAAAATTTTAACGCCTAATGCAGGTTATTACGCTATTAATAACGCCGGTGTTTATGCACTTGAAGATGGATATACTAATAGCTTTAATGCCGACAGCAGCGCTCGCAACTTATACATAGGTGATAATGTAGATGGCTTGTCGTGTGCAAACTGTGATTCGTTTAATCTTGGTCAATTTGAAGAGATTCAACCTGAGTTTGAGCGCTACAACGTAAACTTTAAAGTTAACTACGATGTTACCGACGACTTAAACGTTTACTTTGATGCAAAATACGTAAATAGCCAAGGCGAAAGCATAGGTCAACCTGCGTTTTTCTTCTTTGACGATGAAAACAGCATCAAAATCGACAACCCTTACCTAGACCCAGCCATTAAAGCACGTATGGAAGAGCAAGGTGTTGATTCGATCATGGTTAACCGCATGATGACCGACCTTGGCCGCCGCATTGAAAACAATACGCGTGAAACAACGCGCTTTGTTACCGGCTTAAAAGGCACAGTATTTGATGATTGGGAATTAGATACCTCAATAGTATACGGCCAAACTGATCTAGAGCGCGAAAATGGCGCTAACATGATTGTAGCAAATTACTTTAATGCACTTGATGCCGTTGAAGATAAAAATGGTAACGTAGTATGTCGTAGTGCTGCAGCCCAAGCTGATGGCTGTGTTCCTGTAAATATTATGGGGTTTGGTTCGCCATCTCAACAAGCCATTGATTACATTAATACGGTATCTGTTGGCACTTCAACTATTAAGCAAACAGTTATTTCTGGCTCACTCGCTAATGGCGCTATTTTTGAATTACCAGCGGGCTATGTAGGTATTGCATTTGGTGCTGAGTACCGTAAAGAAGAAAGCGAAACTAAAGAGCCTGATAACGCTGAAGGTACTTTTTTTAACGCACTGGGCGAAGATAAGGGCTCGTTTAACGTTCGCGAAGTATTCTTTGAAGCGACGATGCCAATTTTAACTGATTTACCGCTTATTCAAGATTTAGTGTTTGATACAGCAGTACGTCATGCTGACTACAGTACGATTGGCGAAGCAACTAGCTGGAAACTTGGCCTTGATTGGACTGTAAACGATGAACTACGTGTACGTGTAACTCAATCTGCAGCACTTCGTGCGCCAAACATTAGTGAAGTATTTGGTGCAGCAAGCCAAACTTTCTACAATGTAGACGACCCGTGTCGCGCTGAAAACTTAGGTGACTTATCAAACGGTGCAACACGTACTGCAAACTGTGCCGCATTAGGCGTAGCGAGTGACTTTAACTCAGATTACGATTCAGCCTCTTTAGATGGTTTAAGCAGTGGTAACCGCGATGTAAAAGGCGAAGAGTCAACAAGTACAACTGTAGGCATTGTTTACCAACCAGAGTTTTTAGAAAACGCGCTACTTACTATTGATTACTGGGAAATTGAACTTGAAGATGCAATTGACACAATTAACGCGCAAGACATTCTTGATCGCTGTGTAGATAGCGCAACAGGTATAAACAATCAGTACTGTAACTTAATCACACGTAATGCTAATGGTGAAATTACTTTAATTCAAAACTCTGTATTAAATGTTGCTGGCCAAAAAGCATCAGGGATAGATTTTGAACTAGGTTACGATTTTGACGCGTTTGAAGGTAGCTTTAAAACACGCTTAATTGGTACTTACTTAATTGAACGTAAAGATTACCCGTTCCAAGACGACCCTAGTAACTACATTGAATACGCAGGTACTACAGGTGAAGCTAAGTGGCAAACTAACTTATCTGTAAGTTATGTTATGGATAACTTTTTCTCAACAGTTGAAACACGCTTTTTAAGTGAAGTCGATTTATACACAAATGTTGAACTTGAAAACAACCCTAACCCAAGTAATCAAATGTCTTACGGTAAATACTTTATTACCGATATGACTGTTGGTTATAACTTCGATAGCGGTTTAGGCGTTAAAGTAGGTGTTGATAACGTATTCAACCGTAAACTTCCGTACGGTTCACGTGGTACAAGCGCGGGTAGCGCAAGTTACGATAACATTGGCCGCTTTGGCTACATTAACTTAAGCTACAGCTTATAATTAATAAAATAACTTATTAGGGCGTGTTGATCATTGGTGGGTGAATTTACAGCAGTATGTTTGGTTTTTAGGCAAGGCAGAGCCTATGTAGTGTGGTTATTCCCCATAAATAGGCGATAACGCAGCATAAATACCAAACATGCGCTGCCCGAAGGGTTCTTTCTAGGGACGATTAACTCTTTGTTGCCTACATGGATGTAGGTAAGGGGCGTGAGCAGGACGCGGAAGCTTTGCTCGGTTTTTACTTAGCCCACTAGGTTACAAACCTCGCGTCGCGATTTAATCGCCCCTAGATTGAACAAATTTCAATCCACAAAGATCAACACGCCCTAGTTAAAACAAAGGCTCGCAGTGCGAGCCTTTTTAATAGGTCTTATTTAATATTACTCAGCCACACGCTTTGGTATGGTTCTAGCTCTATCGTTAATTGGCTTTCTTCAATCGTTTTATTTGCCACCAAATCAAACCACTTTTGGGTGTTAATTAAGTTTAAGTCGGCCAATGTGAGTGTTTGTGGTTTATCGCTAATGTTATAAACACAAAATATACTTTGGCGCCTGTCAATGCTTTGTCTCCAAAAACCAAACAACCCACCTGCTAAATGTAGCGTAAACTGTGTAGCATTGGGGTGAAAGGCACTCTGCTTTTTGCGTACTGCCAATAAGCTTTTTATGCCGTTAAACACTTTATGATGATGACTATACTTTTCACCAATTGCAGCCAGTAGCTTTGATTCTTGCCAACGATGACGATTTATAGCGCGGTTATGCTGTGAATTTTCAAATCGGTCGTAATCGTTAGTTGTACCCAACAAACTATGAATATAAAGCCCTGGGATACCTTCAAGTGCAAACATAATTGCGTGAGCACACATAAATCGCTCAAGGCCAAACTTATCGGGGCCATTGTGCGTCCCTTGAAGTGCATCAAATAAAGCAATATTTAGCTCGTACGGTGTATGTGTGCCATCGTTACTTGTACGCATAGATACACGACCACCAAACTGCATGGTTGTACTTACTAGTGACGCCACTTCGCTGGGTTGTAGTAAACCTTCAATTGGTCTGAGCCCTATTCCATCGTGCGAGGCTATAAAGTTAAAGTATGCCGTCCCATTTTGCGCAGGCGGCATGCTCATCATCCAATGCTTTATTGCAGTACTATCGCCGCTAAGTAATGTATGAAGCAACAATGGCGGCAATGCAAAGTTATAAATACTGTGCGCTTCGTTAGCGTTACCAAAGTACGATAGGTTTTCTTGGTTTGGAATATTGGTTTCGGTAATAATAACTACGCTGGGCTCTGCGTGCTCAATAAGTGTTCGCATTAGCCTTACTGCTTCATGTGTTTGCGGCAAGTTAATGCAACTTGTATTAAGCTGTTTCCACAAAAATGCAACCGCATCAAGCCTAAACAAACGCACGCCATTGTCTAAATAATGCCTAATTATTCCCACAAACTCTTTAAGTACATCAGGATTGCCAAAGTCAAAATCAACCTGATCGTGGCTAAACGTACACCATACGTGCTTTTCGCCGCTTGGCGTTGTTACAGTATTTAATAACGATGAGGTTCGCGGGCGTACAACTTGGCTTAAATCATCCGTTAAGCTGGCCGTTTTAAAATAGTCTTTACCAGGGTGTAAATCGTTTAAAAAGTTCTCAAACCATACGCTTCTGCTTGAGCAATGGTTAATAACTAAATCTGCCATTAACTTTACATCTTTAGCGATGTTTTGAATATCTCCCCAATCACCTAACGATTCATTCACTTGCACGTAGTTCATTACGGCAAAGCCTTCATCTGAGCTATACGGGTAAAATGGCAATATATGCAGCGCATTTAACTGCATATCACATTGCTCTTTTATAAACCGGTGTAGTGTTTTAAGCGGTGCCTCCATTGGGCTCGATACGGCAAATTCACTATCATCGTGTTTAATAATAGAGTCGCCATAAGCAATCAATACTATATCTTGTTCATCCCATCGGTTTGTATGGGGTGTCGGGTCGCGCAGTGCATTGCTACCTAATATAATTTTAATGAGTTGCTGAGCAAGCTCAGTAACCGATAAAGGCAGCTCAACCCCCTCATAAATAATATGAAGATGTTGCTCTACTCGTTGTAAAAATAATTCGCTAACTGTGCTCACATGCGCCCCTAATATTTATTGTTTAGACTTATAGGCTAGTTAACCTGCACGCAGGTTAACTATATTCTTCGTTATCTAGCTCTACGGCTTCTTTTAAGCGCTCAAGTACGTCTGGCATTGCTGATACAACACGGTTCCAACTTGGCACAAATGGCGCTTCCATTGGGTTTTCTAAAAAGTGTTGCCCTGCTTCCATAATATTTTGTGCAAACATTTCTACTGCTTTTTCTTCTTGGTGTACATCAAGCGTTAACCCGTTCATAAGCGCATCGTTGTGATAGGTTTCAATAAAATCTAGCCCGATACGGTAGTAAGTCGCTTTTAATGAACGAATTGTTTCGCTGGTAAAAGTAACACCTTGTGTTGCCAGCTTTCTAAACAATGCCTTTGTAATATCAATCGACATTTTAGACAAGCCTGCGCTTTGGTCATCAAGTGAAAGTTCTTGGTGCTTATGATCGTAATTATCGGCAATATCTACTTGGCATAAGCGGTTATGCGAATAGTTACGATACATTTCACTCAGTACGCCTATTTCAAGGCCCCAGTCACTTGGAATGCGAATATCGTTTAAAACATCGCGTCTAAACGAAAACTCACCTGCAAGTGGGTATCTAAATGAGTCCATATATTCAAGGTAGTCGGTATTGCCTAAAATTGTTTTAAACGAGCGAAGCAGTGGCGTTACTAATAAGCGCGATACACGGCCATTAATTTTGCCATTAGCAGTACGCGGGTAAAACCCTTTACAAAATTCATAGTTAAAACGCGGATGCGCAACGGGGTAAATTAAGCGAGCAAGTAAGCTTCTGTCGTAGGTTAAAATATCGCAATCATGCAGCGCAATAGATTCCACCTCTGCTGTTGCTAATTTATAGCCCATGCAGTACCACACGTTACGGCCTTTACCCAGCTCACGCGGTGCAACGCCTAGCTCTTGTAATTCTTTATCAAGTGCTTGTAAGCGTGGGCCGTCGTTCCATAATACTTTATGGTTTTGGTTTAGCTCTTTAAAAAAGCCAAGTGCATGGCGGTACTGTGCTTCGTCGGCTCTATCTAAACCTATGGTAATTTGCGATAAATACGGTACTTCGCGTAATTCGCTAACTATATTTTGCAGTGCAGGGCCTTCAAGTTCACTAAATAACGAAGGAAGTATTAATCCCATTGGGCGCTGCTTGCTAAAAGTAAGTAGCTCTTTTTCTAGATCTTCTATTGGTCTGTCGGCAATATTATGTAATGTTGTAATAATGCCATTTTGATAAAAATCAGCCATGAAATGTTTGCTCCTCAGAAATACTTAAAATACTGCTAATGCACGGCAACGATGTTATTTCTTCAATCCAGCCCAGCGGTGCTGGCGATTGAGAGTATCGTGCTTTATTGTGCGACAATTTAACCGGCTTTTTACTCGCCGGATTGGCGATAATAATGGCGATATTTGCATGCTCTAACATTTGCTTATCGTTATCGCTATCACCCAATGCAATGACCGTGAGAGGCTTTCTGAAATGATGGGTAAACTGTTTAACTAACCACTGCTGTGCAGCGCTTTTATCGGTATTTTTGGCAATATGAATGAAGCGCCCACCAATTTTTATATCGTAGCCGAGTGCTTCAACATCGTTTACAAAAGCTGTGAGTAATTCGTCATTGCCATACCAATAAAGAGGGTCTGAATAATCGCGGGTTTGTGCGCGTCTTGCTTGCGCATCATCGAGACCTGTAAGTTCTGATATTTGCTCACTCGATAAGTCACTAAACAATTTGTAATGTGCTTTATAATCTGCCTTTAAAGTATTTAAGTCCTTTAATAAACTCGATAGCGGCTTTGCCATTGCGTAGCACCAATACGCGCCTATTTTTTTGCAACCTATAGGCTTAAGTTCAAAATAATCTTCTGGAATAAATACCGCAGCACCGTTTTCTACAATAAAAGGCTGCTGAATGTTTAAATCGTTTTTAAGCTCTATAACTTCGCAAAAAGTTTTGCTGGTATTAAACACCACAGGAATATGTGCATTTTGCAGCTGCTGTAATAACTCACTGATATTATTTGTATTGTAATCGGCGTGATCGAGTAATGTGCCGTCCAAATCTGTAAAAATAATAGGTTGAAGGGTGTCATCACTCGTTAGGTGCATACCGCTAATATCGCGGTTGCTATCAAGTTCAATTAAAGCGTTTGCTTTAGCGCTCAGTGTGTTTAAGTTCTCACGCGTAATGCGCTCAAAATGAGAAATAAAATACACCAATTGCTCGTTAGTCATGGTGCCTGAGCCTTCACCTTTTTTGGCTATTAGCTTTTGTTCTTGCTCTTGTCGCCATGTAAAAACATCACTAAAACTCGGTGCTTTTAGCATAATGGTATAATCAATTAGGTTAAAAACGGCTTTATATTCGTTTGCCAAACAGCTGTTTACACAGCGGCGCCAAACGCCTTCTTTATCAAATTGTTGCTCTAACTCGTTAAGCGGCTCACTCAATGAAAACAACGGTTGTGGCTCACTGCCCACGCACCACCCTTCTAAAATAACAATATCAACTGGCTTTTCGTTTGTTAGCCAATCACTTGCTGGCACGCAGTCGTCTTCGTGTTTATTAAAACGTGGAAGCGGTACGTTTACCTCTCCTGCCAGTAAGTTAGTTATTGTGCTATTCATTAACGCTACATCGTGAGTACCCGGTACTCCGCGAGTAGTAAAAAGAGGATGTACGTCTTTGGCAAGTTCACTACGTGCTTGTTTTGCTAAATAAAAGTCATCAATCGACAATGCAACACTGTTAAGTGGTGTGTTTTTAGAAAACCAGGTAACTAAAAAATCAGCGAGTGTTGTTTTTCCTGAGCCTTGGCATCCATTTATGGCAACAAAAATAGGAGTATTTGTTTTTTTAGATTCGAGGATGTCATGCGCGAGTGGAACAAAATATTGCTCACTCAAATATTGATACTTTAAAGGCAGTTGGTGTTTTGCTAAAAACGGGGTTATATCCACAATATTGGCCTCTGACATAGTAACTCCTTTGCATACGATGCGTTCTGGAAATTAAATGCAGGTAATAGACCATTATTATTTTTGTATATTTATTAATAGGTTAAAAAAATAGCGCATTATAAATGCGCTATTATGGTGCAATCTATTTAACTTACGTGCACTATTAACTCTCTTGAGGCTGCGCCTTAGGTAATACAAGGTTGAGCACAATGCCTAAAATAGCGCATAAACTTACGCCCTCTAAACTAAATTGGCTACCACCTATATGCATACCGCCAATACCGCACACCAAAATAAGTGCAACAATACTTAAGTTACGTGGTGCTGTTAAATCATCGCCCGACTTAACTAATGTATTTAAACCCACTACAGCAATAGAGCCAAAAAGTAGAATCATAATGCCGCCCATTACAGGTACAGGTATAGTCTGTAAGCCAGATCCCATTTTAGCAACAAAGGCTAAAATAATGGCGATAATGGCTGTCCACATCATTACTTTAGGATTGAAGTTTTTGGTAAGCATAACTGCCCCCGTTACTTCTGAGTAAGTAGTGTTAGGCGGGCCACCAAATAATGATGCCGCAGAAGTCGCAAGGCCATCACCAAACAAAGTACGGTGAAGCCCAGGCTTTTTCAAAAAGTCTTTATTGGTTACTTGGCTAATAGCCATCATATCCCCAATATGCTCAATTGCAGGTGCTATTGCTACAGGTACCATAAACAAAATAGCCTGCCATTTAAACTCAGGCCAAGTAAAGTTTGGTACAGCAAACCACTGTGCATTAGTCACTGCGTCAAATTGCACAACGCCCATGCCGAGCGATAAACAATAACCCGCTACAACCCCTGCTAATATAGGTATAAGCTTAAATACGCCTTTTCCCCACACTGCAAAAACAAGCGTAACCACTAACGAGAACAACGAAATATAAATAGCGCTGGTGTAATCAATAATTTGAATACTGCCGTCGCCACTTTTACCCATCGCCATATTTACAGCAACAGGTGCAAGCGCTAAACCAATAACCATAATTACTGGGCCTACAACCACAGGTGGTAAAATTTTATGAAGCGTTGCAACGCCTTTAAATTTCACTAATAAACTTAAAAGCATATAAGCAAAACCCGCTACCATTAAGCCGCCCATAGTGGCCGGAACGCCCCACATTTGTACAGCGGCAATAATAGGTGCAATAAAAGCAAACGATGAAGCTAAAAATATAGGCACTTGGCCTTTAGTCACTACCTGAAACAGCAAAGTACCAATGCCTGCGGTAAAAAGCGCAACATTAGGATCTAAACCCGTTAAAAGCGGCACTAATACCAGCGCACCAAATGCTACAAACAGCATTTGCGCACCCGTTAAAATAGTTTTTATTGAAAAGGTGTCATTATTTTGCACTTAAGACTCCTAAACAGTACCGAATATTTTGTCGCCCGCATCGCCTAAACCAGGGATAATATAGCCCTTTTCGTTTAAGTGGCTATCTACTGAGGCTGTAAATATTTCTACATCTGGATGTGCTGTAAGTGTTCTTTCAACACCTTCTGGTGCTGCAACTAGTACAATTACTTTGATTTCTTTACAGCCTGCTTTTTTAAGCATATCGATTGTGGCAATCATAGAACCACCCGTTGCAAGCATAGGGTCAATAACTAAGCTTAAGCGCTCATCAATATTACCTACTAGCTTTTCAAAATACGGTACTGGCTCTAGTGTTTCTTCGTTACGTTCAAGACCAACCACACTTACTTTAGCGGCTGGTAATAACTGCATAACACCATCCATCATGCCAAGACCAGCACGCAAAATAGGCACTACGGTAATTTTTTTACCTTTAATATGCTCTACTTTTAATTTATTGCCATCCCAGCCTGTAATTTCGTTATCTTCTAACTGTAGGTTTTTAGTTGCTTCGTAAGTTAATAAGGTTCCAACTTCAGAACATAATTCACGAAAGCTTTTAGTACTAATACCATGCGCTCGCATTAGGCCTAGTTTATGTTGAACAAGAGGGTGAGAAATAACGTGAATTGCCATGATATAAACCTACTGATACAAGAATTTGCAGTATTTTATATTAAAAAAGGTCATTTGACCTGTAGTTTTAAAGAGATTTTCATACATCGTGCCAAAATGTATTGTTTTGCCTGATATTTATGCAAGCAATCAACCCGTTGTGTTTATTAAATGTTACTCGCTAACCAGCTATTTACTTGCTGTTGCATATAACTATTTATTTTTTGATGCTCAGGGCTCCAGCCAGATAAAAATCGATAAAAGTCAGCCCATGCAGCAGGCCATAAAGCGAGCCAATCGTCAGCTATTTTATCGGCAGGTGCTAAAGGGTGATAAGTAGCAATAGCAGCATTTAAATTATCAAAATAATAAGCAAGATACTCATCAGCGCACTCGTGTAATTGTGCATCACTTAAGCAACTGGTCATAAAATACATTACATCAATTATCCCGCAACCTGCTCCTATATATTGAAAATCATAACCGAGTATTTCATCGCGCTCATTTGCTGCAAAGTTAGCAACTTTTGCATCGCCATGAATCAGCGTTTTATACGCACAACGTTGTAGCTGCTCATCTATTTTATGTGCAGCATTTTTAATATCGGACTTTTTATCATCCGTTGTTTTCAGTTTATTAAACTCATCTGGGCGTGTGCTTAAATGCCAGTAGTTGCCTTGCTGCCATAACCCGTCAGCGGGTTTACTTAAGTTAAACGCATGAAAGTGTGCAAGCCACTTTAATATAGCTTTAACATGTTGTAGCCCCGCTTGAGTAAACCCATGTTTGGTGAAGTCTTTAAACACCAGCGCGTATTCATCGTCTTTATTAATTGCACTTATACATTCAATACTTTGCGCATATTTTGGTAAATACTGGCTATAAAGCTTATAAAAAGTGTATTCAACGCTATAGGAATACTGCTTTCTTTCAAGCGCAAATTCGCTTTGCTTAATTTTAGGGTGGTGTATATAGCTGGGTATTTTAATCGCTTTAACAACACAGGCTTTATCATCAAGCTGGCACTGCACAATACTGCCACACCCACTCCAAAGTGATGTAAGCGTATCGCCAATTTCAATGTGCTTAAAGTGAGGTTGTAATAAAGGAATATAAAATGCCATAGCTATATTAAATAATTAAATTTTTTGTAGTTTAACATTAGTGGGCGTTTTAAATAAAACTAAGGCATAAAAAATCCCCACTTGGTTTTATACAAGTTTGTATGTAAATAGTGGCCAAAATCACTATGCCACTGCACTTTGATTTTGAAATTAACTGGGTAAAACCATGTCTTCCTAGGTTGAGTATATCTAGGCATTTTAGCCTCATCAAAGTGATGAGGAGGTGTCCACTAAAACGGGTGAGGAGCATTATCCGTTAGAACGCCTTGTTAGTTTACTTATCTATTTAATTTGCTAATACAGCTAAAGCTAAAACAAAAGAGATACCAAACAACAAGTAACGGTAACCATCGTTTTCATCTTTGTTAGCCATTTCACTTGAATAAGGTAAGGACATTGGCTTACCCGTACAGAACGGTAAAATATAATAGTGAGTCATGCTATATAGAATTAAAGACGCAATCCAATCTTCAATATTATTCCTTCCAGTCAAAATCCCACAAACAAAGAATAATGAGTAAGATGACAATAATATAATTTTAGTTAGACTCATATCTATTTTAATTCACTAGTAAACTAACGAGCCTGTAGATTAACTCGTTTTTTAATTGTTTTTATTGATAAACAAACCATAGCTGAGTTCCTATTTTGGTTCAATCTATTACTGTACTTTTACGCAGAATATAAAGAAGTGTTTGATATTGTTTAATTGGCGTTTTGGAAGGAATTACGGGGCTTGAGTGGCTTTATTTTAGGTTAAAAGGGCTTACCCTTCTTAATGCATCGTGTTTTACCAGATAAACTAGACAGCCACTTTAATTGTTAATTTATGAGCTAAATCGACACCAATTCTTAACTTATTCATAATTGAACTCCGAAAAATAATTTCTACTTCAGTGTAGAGTTTGGGAGTCCAATTATCTTGTTAGGTGTTTTTATCACTTTTGTTTGGAATGTCATTGCACAAAGCACACTCTACACCTTTACGTGATTGATATAGCCTTGAACATATAAATATTGCTGTTGTGATTGAAGACCAAATACAAGCAAAAATTAATGCTTCTTGGACTGAATGCTGTTTAAGCAACTCAACTATAAAAAGTAAAGCAGCTACTCCAAGAAATACTTTTAATGCTCTAACAAACCAAAACTTAGATCCCATTTGAACTCCAAACCTGAGAAACGCCTAACGAGCCTGTAGATTAACTCGTTTTTTGTTTGTTTTTATTGATAAACAAACCATAGCTGAGTTCCTATTTTGGTTCAATCGATTACTGTATTTTTACGCAGCATATAAAGAAGTGTTTGGTGTTGTTTAAATTGGCGTTTTGGAAGGGATTACGAGTGGTTGAGTGGCTTTTATTTAGGTTAAAAGGGCTTCCCCTTCTTAATGCATCGTGTTTTGCAGCTTTTTTATATGAACAGATAAACCAGATAAACTAGACAGCCACTTTAATTGAACAAACAAAATGTTGCCATTAAATTTAATTTGTAGGTTAATAACATATCTTTTATCGACAGGTTATTTTCATTTCATCCATCAAATAAGTCATTAGCGCTCTTAATCTAAATTGCACGCATGAAAATGACTGCATGGTGCAGTTGTAATTTATTATTGAATAGTTTTACTGAGTAGTTTACGTTTTATGCCAGTAGCTTTTCGCAGTTACTGATATTCGCTCGCCGCTTTCGCTTTAAGTTTTCACAATAAGCTTCTTGTGAGGCTGGCCTGCCCACTGCACCACGAAATACGCGCGTAAATTGGGTTGTAAGCTTTAACCAGTTTTCTGGAGATATATTCACCCTTTCCAGTAAAGACAAATGTGTACTTTCAATATACCCTCGCTTGTCTTCTCGTATACAACGTCCTGTAAATTCAACAAGTTCAAGGTACGATTTAAGCTCAAACGGCAGCCCTTTGGGCATAATCTGACGTGGCATACCTGCAAAGCGAAGGAGCTGTTTTGGCTGCTTGCCTTCTTTTGCGCATATTAAGCGTACTTGAGCGCTGGTATGGTCTGACTCTTCTGCCGTTTTAGCCATCTTGGCTCTAATGGGGTTTAAATCTACATACGCCATACAGGCGGCAAGTGCGGCTTCATCTAGTAATGCTTGTGAGCTAAATCGCCCCTCCCAAAACCTGCCAGTACAGTTATCTTCCTTATTTGCTCTGCGAGCAATATCTTCATTTAACAACCGCATAAACCAGCTAATACTTGATAGGCGCTCTCGATATCCCTTTACTGTTTGATTAAAAAAGATAAGTTCAACTTTACTTAGCTTTTCACCCTGTACATATTTTTGCGTTAACAATGTGCCTTTACAGAGTTTATGCCAGCGAATAACAATCGCTTTATCATTCAGCCTATTCGCTTTCTTATCATCAACATACAGTACTAAATGGGTATGATTACTCATTACGGCATAAGCACATACATCAATACAAAACACCTTAGCTAACTCAAGCAGTTTGTCTTCAACCCAGCCTCTACGATGCTCGTAAGACTTGCCTGTAAAACGGTCTTCGCCACATAAAAATGCACGGCGTACACAACGTGAAATACAGTGGTAGTACTTTGTATCAACCAAACTTACTTGACGCTTTCTTGCGAT
>NZ_JADYXN010000069.1:0-2548 GCF_015864285.1 Pseudoalteromonas sp. NZS100_1 | reverse complement strand
GTAAGTTTTTAACATAAAAAGTAGATTTTATGGCACAGTTTAGCTTGCACAATTAGAGTGGCTGTCTAGTTTAATTCTCTGAGTTTGATAAGCACAACAATCGCCCTGAGGTTTACTGGCGTGACATGAGCTTTGCACAACAAACAGAAATTTATGATGAGCTATATGCTGAAGCATATAAAATAGATTGGTACAGCGACGAGCCACACCCTGAAATCACCAAACCATGGCAACGCTGGACGCCTGAGCCCGAGCGAAAACAAACACTTAATTGGAAATACAAAGCGAAACGTTTATTTATGCAATTAACGTGTGGGATACCCTGAGTACCTTTTATGGCGGGATTTAGTTTATATAATAAGAATGGCTGTCTAGTTTTATTATCACAATGAGAGTGAAAAATCAGGGCCACATTTTTTAATGATGACCGCAAGTAAAGCCATCGCATTGGTCAAGTGTTCAGCCAAGCAGTAATTAATTTATAAGAAGTAGATTGTTAAAGGAATAACTATGAACATAGATGATAAAAGATCAGAGGACGAAAGAATACTTGATAAGCTAGTTGAGCGCTATATTGCTGAAGAGGAAGATGGCTTAACCCACGAAGAACGAGAAAAAACAAAAAGAGGAAACCGTATTAACGCAATTAAACAGTGGTGCGTTGATAACCCAAATAGAGACCCAACAAGAGCAAAAGATAAAACCATAAAGCAACTGGCATTAGATGAAGAAGCTGTAGTGCGCAGAGAAGAGTTTAGAAAAAATAACCCCGAGAAAGTGGCTGAAATACGAAAGCGAACTAGAAACGAAAGAAGATACCGTGATAATAGAGCAACCTACAAAGAGCGACTACCAAGAGACTACTTACATAAAGACCGTTATGAAACGCGATTAAAAAAAGCGGAAGCACTCAATGGTTGCAGGTTCAAAACTCGCACGTTTAAAAGTAAGCGTTTTACTGATGAATATGCAGCAGAGCTCAAGTCGCCTAATCGTGGCTCAACACTTGAGGGACATTGGGTAGAGAGCGATGGTAAGCAGTTGGCTATTTCATGGTTTGGAGGGTGGTCAAACTTATTTACTGCTCTAAGTTTCCTGCTAATGGTCGCTGCGGTTATGTTTTTTTTCGTTGACTTGGTTGTTATTGGTTTTGTGTGGGGCGACTATCGGTGGGTGCCATTTGCAATATATGCACCTATGTTTATTGTCGGTTTTTATATGCTGAAACACCGGGCCATATTAGCGCACCGAGATAATTTTTATTTTAATCGCCATACCGGGCTTGTAAAAACCCCTCATACTTTATTTAGAAAACCGTTTTATTTACCTTACGAAGACATTGTTTGCTATGGCGCAAATGAGCGTAATGTCGGTTCAGCCCGCGGTGGTTCACGTGTATTTGTGTCACTCATGGTGCCGTTAAAATACCCTAAACATTATCGCTTTACCAAGCCTACTTTTTATGTAGGTGGTTCAAATCGTGAATGGGATTCACTGGCATACGCCACAGCCATGACCTTTATGGATACATCAATCCCACTTGGCACGCATTTATATCAATCGATAGAGCATTACTTCAAAATCGATAAAGATATAACGGAAAAACACACTTTTCCTGAGGAGCTAAAACCTTATTTAGACCCTGATGACTGCCAAGTAAACAGACATGAAGTTTGGTGATGTAAAAAACAGCGGTTAGTATGAATCGCTGTTTTACTTTATGAAAAATCAACTTTAAAAACACAATTAGAGTGGCTGTCTAGTTTAACTTTCGGTCTAGTTTAACTTTCGGAAGGTACTAAAGAATATTTATGTGAATTTGATGATAATAGCCTGAGCTTAAATGCTGCAGTTTATGAGTTTGAAATTGAATCTCCTAGTATTAGTGTGTTTGATGTTGAAATAACACCAATACTTATATACAACGAAAATTTAACCTTACCAATAGATTTTGATGCGTTTGAAAAGCCAATTGAAAAGCCAATTGAAAAGCCAATTGAAAAGCCAATTGAAAAGCCAATTGAAAAGCCAATTGAAAAGCCAATTGAAAATGCCTCACCTGATTTAGCAATTGCATAAGGATCCTGATGCAAAATAATAATTACTTCGGTGTTGGAATAATGCCAAAGAAAACGAAGTTTAATCGTTTTTTTGAATACCGTAGTATAAAAAATATTTATCACGAATTCAAAGGCCTCTGTTTTTTATATGATTGGCTTGATACAAACAAAATATATGAAAGTAATCGCGAAAAATACAAAGTAGTGCCTTGCGGCAATAACCCTATAAAAGCTGTATTATTTGGGCCCATGGTTATAGGAGGGGTTCTAAGCCTTATTACTTTTATTAGTGTTTTATCACTTCCATTTTATGGCGAAGGTGAAAAGTTTCAGTGGTGGATTCCACTTATTACCTTTTCTTGGAATTTATTCTTCTTAAATTTATTACCGATCACAGCAAGATACATACCTGATAGGGTGATGTACCTTGATAGGCAAAACCAAACGGTCGGGTTTACTTTTGATATACCAGGTTGTGAACAAAGTGA
>NZ_JADYXN010000068.1:0-2702 GCF_015864285.1 Pseudoalteromonas sp. NZS100_1 | reverse complement strand
ATAGCCATAAGACACCCTGCTTGTTTTTTACACTAAATAAAACGTAGTCCTTAATTTAAAAAAGAGCAAAATTTAGGATGGGTGTCACTGTTAATTGAATAGTGGCCAAAATCACTATGTCAGTACACCAGGTTATTTCCATTTCATCCATTAAATAAGTCATTAGCCTATTAAATCTAAATTGCACGCATGAAAATGGCTGCATATTTGCAGTTTTAATTTCGTACTGAGTAGTTTAAGTTTTATGCTAGTAGCTTTTCGTAGTTACTGATATTCGCTCGGCGCTTTCGGTTTAAGTTTTCACAATAACCTTCTTGTGAGGCTGGCCTGCCCACTGCGCCATGAAATACGCGCGTAAATTGGGTTGTAAGCTTTAACCAGTTCTCTGGAGATATATTCACCCTTTCTAGTAGAGGCAAGTGTGTACTTTCAATATACCCTCGCTTGTCTTCACGTATACAACGTCCTGTTAATTCAACAAGTTCAAGGTACGATTTAAGCTCAAACGGCAGCCCTTTTGGCATTATTTGACGTGACATGCCTGCAAAGCGAAGGAGTTGTTTTGGTTGTTTACCATCCTTTGCATATGTTAGTCGCTGTTTGATGCTGGTATGGCCTGAATCCTCTGGAGTGTTAGCTATTTTAGCTCTAATGGGGTTTAAGTCTACATATGCCATACAAGCTGCAAGGGCTGCTTCATCTAGTAATGCTTGCGATTTGAATCTACCCTCCCCACAAAGTTGTATGGAACAACTTTGAACGCCTTAGGCGGCCCGAAGGGTGAGCGCCATGGATGGCAGCGAATAAAACCGTCCAGTGCAGTTATCTTCTTTATTTGCTCTGCGAGCAATGTCTTCATTTAATAGCCGCATAAACCAACTGATACTTGATAGGCGCTCTCGGTATTGCTTAACCGTTTGATTGAAAAAGATGAGTTCAACTTTACTTAGCTTTTCACCTTGTACATATTTTTGCGTTAGCAATGTGCCTTTACACAGTTTATGCCAGCGAATAATAATCGCTTTATCATTTAGCCTATTCGCTTTCTTATCATCAACATACAATACTAAATGGGTATGATTACTCATGACGGCATAAGCACATACATCAATACAAAATATTTTTGCTAATACGAGCAACTTATCTTCAACCCAGCCTCGTCGATGCTCATAAGACTTGCCTGTAAAACGGTCTTCGCCACATAAAAAAGCACGACGCACGCAACGTGAAATACAGTGATAGTACTTTGTATCAACCAAACTTACTTGACGCTTTCTTGCGATTGCCATAAGACACCCTGCTTGTTTTTTGCACTAAATAAAGGCTAGCCTTTAATTTTAAAAAATGCAAAATTTAGGATGGGTGTCTTGTTTATTTTATTAGCCAAAAATAAAGCCCCTTACGGGGCTTTGGGTTCAAAAGTTTAAAATGGTTTGGGTGTTTTATACATATAACGCTTGTCTATGTATAAAACTTCACTATCTATTGAGTTTGCTACGACCAGATAGGCTTTAACATAATCTTTGGTTTCATTATGACCGCCATAAACCATATATGCGATATGATCTTTTTCCAATTTAGGAGCTTGGCAATTCAAAGGTTCATCGTCTATCTCTGCAACTTCAGATACTAACTTAAGTTTTAGTGTTACCTTCAGTAACTCACTCATTTTAATACTTTTACTATCACCGAGACCCAAAGTTTCTCTTGCTTCAATTTCAATGTCTATTGGACAAAATTCCATAGCTTTAACCTCCAAACTCTTAAATCCAATTAATATGAATAAAATAAGAAATCCTGCTATCGTTGATATTTTAATCATTTATCTAAATCCTTCTCTAGCGCTGGTAATGCAATTTCAGATGTGTTTTTTGCTTCCTGGCCAGTTAAATGTTCAAAAGCGTTCCCAGCATAAGTATTAGAATTTTGCCCCCTAGGTTGGTAAGGAATTTTAGCTTGATTTACACCCTTATTAAAAGCCCCAACCGATTTTTGAACTTCTCCCATTGTTGCTTCAACAGTAACTGAAGATAAAGTTTCAGTTCCTGGTTGGTTGAAGTCTACATTAACAGAAGCTGGCGAATCATTGGCAACCAAATTCACGCCTTCATAACTGCTATCCATGATAGCACCAGATGCTCCACCTGGATATTCACCACTGGGGCCGCCTCGGGTTATTCTAGTTTCACCTGTTTCCGTATCTTTGTATTCTACAAAGGCATGCCCAAACTTTCCTACAATTGGTGCATTCCCGATTGGATATGCTTTTAATGCAATCACCGTGTCCATTCCATCGGGATCAACATATTTGTATGGATTATTATTAGCGTAAGCATAACGATTGAAATTGTGAACATTCTTAAACCCAACCGGATCATTACTATAAAACCGCCCGATAACTGGATCATAGTATCGTGCCTGCATATAACTCAACCCTAAGTCGGTGTCGAATTTATGCCCTGTGTACCCTACATCATCTTTGGGGGCTTCTATCGATTCACCAAATGGACGAGCATGCTGACGGCTTTCATTCACTGTTTGCGGTGTTACATCAGATAAACTAGACAGCCACTTTAATTGAACAAACAAAATGTTGCCATTAAATTTAATTTGTAGGTTAATAATATATCTTTTATCGACAGGTTATTTTCATTTCATCCATCAAATAAGTCATTAGCGCTCTTAATCTAAATTGCACGCAT
>NZ_JADYXN010000067.1:0-2731 GCF_015864285.1 Pseudoalteromonas sp. NZS100_1 | reverse complement strand
TCCGATTTACCGAATTGTTGTTTTGCCCAATGAGTATGTTCGTTAATCATAATGTGCCCTCAAACAAGATTTGAAGATCTGATCATGACATTGAGATTTAGTTCAAAAAAATCCCCGCTAATTTCTTAGCAGGGATTTGTGTATAAGAGACAGCTAATTAGCGCCTTTTTGTATTGTGGCTAAATACAAATTTAATGCTGGTTAATCATGTGCGTTGCTAGTTGAGAGAATGATTGCTTTAAGCCTTCACGTAACAACGGGTTGTCTATTTCTATATCCAGCGTTTTATTCATGCAGTACATCCACTGATCGCGCAATGCTTTATCTACAGTAAAAGGCATATGGCGTTTACGTAGCATTGGCTGGCCATGTTTTTCTGTAAATAGGTTTGGCCCGCCTAACCAACCAGATAAAAATTCAAAAAATACTTGGCGAATTCGATCTAATGGCAGAGGATGCATATCATATAACGGTTTAGCGTATTCATCTGACTCCATTATGTCGTAGAATCGATTGGCAATAGCGCGCGCTCCTTTTTCTCCACCTATTATTTCGTACGGTGTTTTTTCAGGAGTAGGAGCCTGTTGCTCGGGAGTTGGCTTAGATTTAGAAAAAAGTCGTTTAATCATATTATTTATCATCGTTAATAGGCAGTGTATAGCTGCAAAGAGGTTGCTTTAAAATGGACAAATATGCGGTTTTTGGAAATCCAATTAAACATTCAAAATCCCCCGCGATACATAAACAATTTGCTGTATCACTGGGTGAGCAAATCGACTACCGCGCAATATTAGCACCTATCGATAACTTTGAAAAAACAGTATTGTCTTTTTTTGAGCAAGGCGGTATCGGTGCTAACGTTACAATGCCATTCAAAGAGCAAGCTTATGCAATGGCTGATGAGCTTACTCCGTTAGCTAAAATAGTAGGGGCTGTTAATACATTAAAAAAACGAGATGATGGCACATTACTCGGTGACAACACAGATGGTGTAGGCTTTGTAAATGATTTACTCGCTAATAAAGTAGCTATAACTAACAAGCGTATTTTAATTATTGGCGCGGGCGGTGCAGCTCGAGGCGTTATTTTACCTTTGCTAGAGCATAACCCTCAGGAAATAATAATCGTTAATCGCACAGCACAAAAAGCTAAAGAACTCGCAGAGCTATTTACTCAATATGGACCTGTATCTGGCTTTGGCTTTAATGATTTACCAGTAAGCGATTACTCACTAATTATAAACTCTACATCTAGCAGTATGAATAACGAGCTACCAGCACTTGATGAAAAACACATAACTAACTGTGAAGTAGCCTATGACATGTTTTATTCACTGCAAAATACTATTTTTATGAACTGGATTGCACAGCATAATATTAACGCTAAGCTTTTAGATGGCAGCGGTATGTTAGTGGGCCAGGCTGCTCAAGCCTATTATGTATGGCGCAATAAAATGCCAAAAATACTTCCTTTAGTTGATGCACTAAAACAAGGGGCGCTTAAATGAACCAAGCAATACAATTTATAGATAGGCTAGAATTTAGAGAGCCCGATCATCAGTTAGTATTCTTTGCACAAGTTAGTGGCATGCTGGTGGAGTGTGTAATAGAAGTAAGTACACTTAAATTAACAGACGAAAGCCATGCAACAGAGTATTTTGAAAAGTACCGTTTTGATTACGAAGAGCGTGCCGAGGAGCTTATCGAAGATGAAAGTTACAACTCGGCAGGTCAGATAGAAGTAAGCTTATTACTCTAAGTTAGCGATTTCAGCTAAATACTCATCTTTAAGTGATACGTAGTTATCGGCAGATATTTTCAAAAAGGCAAGTTCTTGGTCTGTAAGAGGGCGAGCTTGCTTAGCTGGGCTTCCTACATATAAATAGCCAGACTCTAAACGCTTGTTTGGAGGCACTAAAGAACCTCCTCCAATAATAACATCGTCTTCAACAACAACGTTGTCCATAATAATAGCGCCCATACCCACAAGTATACGATCTCCTAGTACGCATCCGTGTAGCATTACCTTATGACCAACAGTTACATCGTCACCTATAATAAGTGGGTAACCATCAGGATTGCTTTTAGTTGCACGAGATAAATGCAATACACTGCCATCTTGTATATTTGTACGCTCACCAATACGTATATAGTTAACATCGCCACGTGCAGCTACTAATGGCCACACACTACTATTATCACCTAAAGTAATGTTACCAACCAAAACCGATGAATCATCAACATAAACAGACGCATTAAATGAAGGAGTAACACCTTTATAAGAACGAATTGCCATAGTTAGTACCTTTTAGATCATGATTATTAGTATTTGAGTGTATCAGCAAGGTGATTTTTGTACCATACAGTGCACTGTTTGGTTACAAAACTATCAGTTTCGGGGTGTTTAGTTCAGATACTAACCGAACAGCATCTTTTTTTACTTTTTCTTTAAAAAAGTGCTTGCGTAAAAATATGATCTCCCTATAATGCGACCCCACTGAGACGGGAAACGCCAACGCATAGCGAGGCACGCACTACCTCAGAGAGTTAAATAAAACTTCGGTTTTAAATTGTCGAAAGAAAGTTTAAAACTAAGTGTTGACTCGAAAAATAAAGGGTGTATTATTCGCATCCCTTGAGACGCTAAAGCGACTCAAAACGTTCTTTAACAATATAAAGCAATCATCTGTGTGGGCACTCGTACAGATTGAGTTCTAACAGCCAACCTACTT
>NZ_JADYXN010000066.1:0-3087 GCF_015864285.1 Pseudoalteromonas sp. NZS100_1 | reverse complement strand
AAGTAGGTTGGCTGTTAGAACTCAATCTGTACGAGTGCCCACACAGATGATTGCTTTATATTGTTAAAGAACGTTTTGAGTCGCTTTAGCGACTCAAGGGATGCGAATAATACACCCTTTATTTTTCGAGTCAACACTTAGTTTTAAACTTTCTTTTTAGAAGATTTAAAACCGAAGTTTTATTTAACTCTCTGAGTTGTTCGTGCCTCGCTATGCGTTGGCGTTTCCTGTCTCAGTGGGGTCGCATTATAGGGAGCTGCGGATTTTACGCAAGCGTTATTTGCATAAAATAGTAATTAAAATTAAGCCCCAAGCAAGCGCACACGATAAGCACAAGTTACCCACAAAACCCTGTTGATAACTCTGTTTTTGAACTTTAAAACTAAACACTTTTATCCTGATGTGATAAGTTGCGGTCACTTTTTTTAACTCATGTATTTAGGCAGTATCCATGACAGACATAATAAACAGTATAAGTGCCCTTCTATGGGGCCAAGTTCTCGTCTACTTATTAATAGCAGCAGGCCTCTTTTTTACTTTTCGACTAGGCTTTATTCAGTTTGTGCAATTTCCACATATGTTCAAAGTTATGTTTGGCTCTCGTAAATGTGCCGATAATGAAATTTCATCCTTTCAGGCTTTTTGTACTTCGTTAGCTGCACGTGTTGGTACAGGTAATATGGCTGGTGTTGCTGTTGCCTTATACCTAGGTGGGCCAGGTGCTATTTTTTGGATGTGGCTTATTGCATTAATAGGTATGGCTACAAGCTTTGCTGAAAGTACTTTGGCTCAGGCTTATAAAACAAAAGATGCTGATGGCAATTTTAGAGGTGGCCCTGCTTATTATATGCAAAACGGCTTAGGTAAACGCTGGATGGGGACTTTATTCTCGTTATGCTTAATTTTAGCCTTTGGTTTGGTATTTAACGCCGTACAGTCAAACTCTATTGCTGCAGCATTTGAAGTAGCGTTTGATGTACCTAAGTATATAGTAGGCATTTGCTTGGTTATTGGCTCTGGTATTATTATTTTTGGTGGTTTGAAAACGATTTCTCGTTTTGCTGAAATGGTTGTCCCATTTATGGCATTAGCTTACTTGTTAGTTGCTCTTTATGTATGTGCTATTAACTTTACTGCATTACCTGATGTAATTGTACTTATAATAAAAAGTGCTTTTGGTATTGAACAAGCTGGTGCAGGTGCAATTGGTTATGGTGTTACACAAGCTATGATCCAAGGTATAAAGCGTGGCTTATTCTCAAACGAAGCTGGTATGGGTAGTGCAGCTAATGCCGCAGCTACTGCGACACCTTACCCTCCTCATCCAGCATCACAAGGTTATGTGCAAATGCTAGGTGTATTTATTGATACTATTGTTATTTGTACAGCGACTGCTTCTCTTATTTTACTATCGCAGCAATTAGTACCTGAATCTGGTGTTATGGGGATTGAACTCACACAAGCAGCATTACAAGAACATGTCGGCGACTGGGGTACTTACTTTATTGCCATTGCTATATTGTTTTTTGCTTTTACTTCTATTGTGGCTAATTACTCTTACGCTGAAACAAATTTAATGTTTTTAGAGCACAACTCTAATAAAGGTATGTTTATCTTTAGACTTGTTGTTTTAGGTATGGTGATGTTTGGTGCTGTTGGTGAGCTTGGTTTAATTTGGACGCTGGCAGATATATCAATGGGTTTAATGGCCATTGTAAACGTTATAGCGCTATTTATGCTTTCAGGTGTTGTTGTATGGCTCTCTAAAGATTACAACGAACAACGCAAAAAGGGTTTAATACCCACCTTTGACAAAAGTAAGCATCCTAAACTTGCTAAAGAGGTCGATCCCGAGGCCTGGAAATAAACAATAAACAGCGAGCTACGACTCGCTTTTTTAGTTCTAAAAATAAAAAGCCCTGACACATAGCACTCGATCATTTATAAGTAAAAGCTGTTACAGACGATAAGAACCGTATAGACATTATCTGATTATCAGCCTAGATAAGACAACCTACAAAAACAGATGTTTAATGCCCACAGCTCTGCATTATGTATAAGCACTTTATTGTTTACCTATTTGAAGTTCTCACCATAACTCTAGACTTACTCTTACCCGCGATTTTTAACTTCCAATGAGCATGTGTTAGCAACCAATTCGACAACTATACCAACCTGCATAAATCTCTGAGCAATTTAACGAATTAAATTGCACTATAACGTCGTTAAAAATTTTTATTTAGAACACTAGATACAAAAATTTTTGCCTAAATCTAGCGTAATTTCCTTAACCTTAAATAGACCCCATATATAAGCAGATTGGTATTACTTTATGCTACCAGCACATAAGTGTTTGAACTTTGCTTTCAAGGTTATTTGCTCTCGAGGTGTAGATTGCTTTACTGTTTTGAATTTTTTAAAGCTAATGGCCTACTTTACTGGTTGTTATCATAAGTCTATGACGCTTAGTTCAGTTCAAAGTGTATTCATCAGCATAAAGTACTGTGTGTCGCTAAGGATTGCATGGCTGGTTTATTTGAGGCGCTATAGGATTGGGTTTGGAAATATTACATTATGCTTACTCATATATATCTTTAATACGATAGATATACAAACTCTTAATGAACTATCACACAACGCTATTATTGGGTAGACCATGCATAAAATAGTGCATATCAAGATAATATAAATCATAGAAAACATAAAAATGATAAATCAAGATTTTTACTGGATATTTTATAGATATCAGAAGATTCATTGGATATTTTTTAAGCAGAGCGCTTAATAGAGAGATGGTGCCCGAGGCCGGACTTGAACCGGCACGACTTGTTAGTCGAGGGATTTTAAATCCCTTGTGTCTACCAATTCCACCACTCGGGCATCGAGTTTGCTAATTAAAGCGTGTGGAGTAAATTATATGGAGGCGGAACCCGGAGTCGAACCGAGGTAAACGGATTTGCAATCCGGTGCATGGCCACTCTGCCATTCCGCCTAAATGTATCCAAATAATTTGGAGCGGTACACGAGGCTCGAACTCGTGACCTCGACCTTGGCAAGGTCGCGCTCTACCAACTGAGCTAGTACCGC
>NZ_JADYXN010000065.1:0-3129 GCF_015864285.1 Pseudoalteromonas sp. NZS100_1 | reverse complement strand
TGCTCTTTAAAAATTTGGAAAAGCTGATAATAAAATTCTGATAGATACATTGTATTTATCAAGAGTTTTCAAAAGTAAAAAAAGAATGGTAGCAGTACCATTCAGTGCCATTTAGTTAACTCTTAGGAGTTGATTGATTGGTATCTACTTTAGTATTCAATATTGACTTCTGGCGAAGTTAAACTGTCACAAAACAAAGACCCGTTTGGGTTGTATGGTTAAGTGACTAAGCGTACACGGTGGATGCCTTGGCAGTTGGAGGCGATGAAGGACGTATTAACTTGCGATAAGCTTAGTCAAGCTAGTAAAAAGCGCTTGAGACTAAGATTTCCGAATGGGGAAACCCACCTGCTTGCAGGTATCGTTAACTGAATACATAGGTTAACGAAGCGAACGCGGAGAACTGAAACATCTAAGTACCCGTAGGAAAAGAAATCAACCGAGATTCCGAAAGTAGCGGCGAGCGAAATCGGAACAGCCCTTAAGCTTATTATGTGTTAATGGAAGGCTGCTGGAAAGCGCCACGATACAGGGTGATAGTCCCGTACATGAAAAGACATTTTAAGTGAAATCGAGTAGGTCGGAGCACGTGAAACTTTG
This sequence comes from Pseudoalteromonas sp. NZS100_1, assembly GCF_015864285.1. Lineage (NCBI taxonomy): Bacteria > Pseudomonadati > Pseudomonadota > Gammaproteobacteria > Alteromonadales > Pseudoalteromonadaceae > Pseudoalteromonas > Pseudoalteromonas sp. NZS100_1. The sequence goes on along the minus strand of NZ_JADYXN010000065.1, from coordinate 2,529 downwards.
ACTGAATATAGGTGGACCATCATCTAAGGCTAAATACTCCCAACTGACCGATAGTGAACCAGTACCGTGAGGGAAAGGCGAAAAGAACCCCTGTGAGGGGAGTGAAATAGAACCTGAAACCGTGTACGTACAAGCAGTAGGAGCCCACTTGTTGGGTGACTGCGTACCTTTTGTATAATGGGTCAGCGACTTATATTTTGTAGCGAGGTTAACCGAATAGGGTAGCCGTAGGGAAACCGAGTCTTAACTGGGCGAATAGTTGCAAGGTATAGACCCGAAACCCGGTGATCTAGCCATGGGCAGGTTGAAGGTTGAGTAACATCAACTGGAGGACCGAACCCACTAACGTTGAAAAGTTAGGGGATGACCTGTGGCTAGGAGTGAAAGGCTAATCAAACCGGGAGATAGCTGGTTCTCCCCGAAATCTATTTAGGTAGAGCCTCGGACGAATACTTACGGGGGTAGAGCACTGTTAAGGCTAGGGGGTCATCCCGACTTACCAACCCTTTGCAAACTCCGAATACCGTAAAGTAATATCCGGGAGACACACGGCGGGTGCTAACGTCCGTCGTGAAGAGGGAAACAACCCAGACCGCCAGCTAAGGTCCCAAAGTCATAGTTAAGTGGGAAACGATGTGGAAAGGCCCAGACAGCCAGGAGGTTGGCTTAGAAGCAGCCATCCTTTAAAGAAAGCGTAATAGCTCACTGGTCGAGTCGGTCTGCGCGGAAGATGTAACGGGGCTAAACTATGCACCGAAGCTGCGGATTCAGAATTTATTCTGAGTGGTAGGGGAGCGTTCTGTAAGCCGTTGAAGGTGTACCGGGAGGTATGCTGGAGGTATCAGAAGTGCGAATGCTGACATGAGTAACGATAATGGGAGTGAAAAACTCCCACGCCGGAAGACCAAGGGTTCCTATCCCATGTTAATCAGGGTAGGGTAAGTCGACCCCTAAGGCGAGGCCGAAAGGCGTAGTCGATGGGAAACAGATTAATATTTCTGTACTCGATATAATTGCGATGGGGGGACGGAGCAGGCTAAGCAAGCATAGCGTTGGTAGTCTATGTGAAAGTGAGTAGGGCGTTTGTTTAGGTAAATCCGGACGAACACTAAACCTGAGACACGAGACGAGTCACTACGGTGATGAAGTTGCTGATGCCATACTTCCAGGAAAAGCCTCTAAGCTTCAGATTATATGGAATCGTACCCCAAACCGACACAGGTGGTCAGGTAGAGAATACTAAGGCGCTTGAGAGAACTCGGGTGAAGGAACTAGGCAAAATCGTACCGTAACTTCGGGAGAAGGTACGCTCCTATCTGTGATGAGACTTGCTCTCTAAGCGGACGGGAGCCGCAGTGACCAGGTGGCTGGGACTGTTTATTAAAAACACAGCACTGTGCAAAATCGCAAGATGACGTATACGGTGTGACACCTGCCCGGTGCCGGAAGGTTAATTGATGGGGTTATCCTTAGGGAGAAGCTCTTGATCGAAGCCCCGGTAAACGGCGGCCGTAACTATAACGGTCCTAAGGTAGCGAAATTCCTTGTCGGGTAAGTTCCGACCTGCACGAATGGTGTAACCATGGCCACGCTGTCTCCACCCGAGACTCAGTGAAATTGAAATCGCAGTGAAGATGCTGTGTACCCGCGGCTAGACGGAAAGACCCCGTGAACCTTTACTACAGCTTGGCACTGAACATTGAACCTACATGTGTAGGATAGGTGGGAGACTTTGAAGCAGCGACGCTAGTTGTTGTGGAGTCAACCTTGAAATACCACCCTTGTAGTTTTGATGTTCTAACGTTGGCCCCTGAATCGGGGTTACGGACAGTGCCTGGTGGGTAGTTTGACTGGGGCGGTCTCCTCCTAAAGAGTAACGGAGGAGCACGAAGGTTGGCTAAGTACGGTCGGACATCGTACGGTTAGTGTAATGGTAGAAGCCAGCTTAACTGCGAGACAGACACGTCGAGCAGGTACGAAAGTAGGTCATAGTGATCCGGTGGTTCTGAATGGAAGGGCCATCGCTCAACGGATAAAAGGTACTCCGGGGATAACAGGCTGATACCGCCCAAGAGTTCATATCGACGGCGGTGTTTGGCACCTCGATGTCGGCTCATCACATCCTGGGGCTGAAGTCGGTCCCAAGGGTATGGCTGTTCGCCATTTAAAGTGGTACGCGAGCTGGGTTTAGAACGTCGTGAGACAGTTCGGTCCCTATCTGCCGTGGGCGTTTGAGAATTGAGAGGGGTTGCTCCTAGTACGAGAGGACCGGAGTGAACGAACCGCTGGTGTTCGGGTTGTCATGCCAATGGCATTGCCCGGTAGCTACGTTCGGAACTGATAAGCGCTGAAAGCATCTAAGCGCGAAGCAGGCCTCGAGATGAGTTCTCACTAGACTTTTAAAGTCTCTGAAGGGCCGTTGAAGACTACAACGTTGATAGGCAAGATGTGGAAGTGGTGTGAGCCATTAAGCTAACTTGTACTAATTACCCGTGAGGCTTAACCATACAACGCCAAACGCGTTTTATG
>NZ_JADYXN010000064.1:0-3336 GCF_015864285.1 Pseudoalteromonas sp. NZS100_1 | reverse complement strand
ATAACTAAACGCTAAGGAAAGCCAATGCAACCTAATATTAAAAACATCCCGCAACACCTAGGTCAGTACCTTTATCAACAAATTAATGCTCCGTGGATTGAAGCTCATCTTATTTTAGATTGCGAAAACAACAATATACTTGAATGCAAGGCTCACTTTATTAAACCAGATGACGAAACACAGCATGCAATTGCTGTATCTGAAAATATGACAGCATTATTCAAAACGTTATTTGACCACGCCATTAAAAATGAAGTTGAGGATTGGCAACGCGCTATTTTTACTATCACTCGACAAGGCCAGTTTAACTTAAACTTTGAGCGCGATAATAACGATGAAGAAGTAATAGCAGCTGTTCAAACACATTAAATATTAATTTAACCCACTCTTTAACAACATGGATGTTGTGGAGTTAGGCGCTAAAAATTAGCGCCTAACCTTTCACATAATGACTGTTTTTTATGGTTAACGCCCTCATTTACTTCTCATTCTTTTCTCTTTGTGCAAAAAATATTTTAAATGAATTATTCACAAAGAGGTTAAGAGACGCTGCGCTTAAAGAGTAAAAGTGCTATTAAATAGTCAGTTTACTATTCATGAAATATCAACAAGTTGGCAATACGACCTACTGCTGCCACAGCTTGCCATAGACGGCAAGCAAATGAGTGATGATTGGGTTACTGATAAACGCTTACAAAAAGCAGGGCTAAGTAGGAAAGAACGAGCAAAAATTTTGAAAGCAATACGTACAAATGACGGCTCAGTTGAAAAGATACTAATTCGCAATACACCTGACGGTAATTTATTAGTTAAAGAGCTAAATAAACTAGGTAATATCATTGGGACACCCCAAGGGTTTTAGGAGTAGAAATGTTAAGAGATAAATTAAAAAGTAAAGCCTACTTTGATGAACAAGTAGAATTTAGTACAGAAACTATCGATGATTACTTAAATGATGTTAAGCATAATAAAGAGTTTTCTACAGAAGTTAAAATGAAATTATCTTTTGGGTTGGTTGATTATGTAGTTCGTTTACTTCACGAACGCTACTCCCGCGGAGACAATTTAACTGAGCTCAAACCTCACTTACTTGAAGCACTTAAATACCGTCAATGGCAAAAAGACTATGCTGACGCCTTACCTGCAAATGAGCAAAAAAATCGTATCGATTGGGAGGAGTTACACGAAGATGATTTAAGACGCACAATTATTTGGCTTACCTTTGCCTACTGCTTGGCCATGGGTGAAGACTATTACCTAAAAACATTAGAGCTTATCGCTAATCAAGGACAAGATGCTTTACTCGATAACCTTGCTATCGCGATGGGAGATAGTGAACGCCAAGCTGCAACAATACCGTTATTCAAAAAACGTTTTGGTAAATTATATAACGTTATTGAAGGGTCACCCGAGCAGCGACCTGAATTAGTGAAAGCATATCTCGATGCATGGTATAAAGCCGAAGGAAGCCCTGATTATCATTTAATGGATACGGATGCTTACATTGGCTACTGGTGCTGGGGTTCGGCTTTAGTCGTTAAACTTTATAATATTGACGACAGCAGTTTTATTGACCACCCGTATTACCCTAAAGATTTAGCTCACTTTAAAGGATGACATGAATGCTACGTGATAACCGTAAGGACGCTGACTATTTTCACGAACTTATTAGTGACCTTGATGAAGCGCTAACTGAAACACAAGCCGCACTCGACGACGCTGTATTTACCTCCCCTACTCAGCGCGTTGATGTGGCTCAGAGACTGTTTCAACTAGCGATTATGCGTGCTGTAGCGCATTATTCTTATGGTGCCTCTATTGATGAATTACGCCCTTTTGTACTCGCTATTTTACCTTATCGTGAACAGCTCACGTCGGTAGCTGATAACATTCCACAACCCCATCAGTTTTACCGTGTTGATTTTGAGCAACTTGGCGGCGCCGGCGAGGCGTGTGGCTCTGCGAATATAAATCGCTATATTTATACGCTTTGGTGGCTGTCGTTGCTAGTTGCCTGCGACGCGCCCACTGAGCATATTAATAAAACGCTTGATGTCATTGGTGAACAAGGTAAAGATGCATTATTTGATGCTATAGCCGTAAAGCTCGGTGATTCACAGCGCCCTATGGCAAAGACCCTCTATTACCCTGATGTTTACCAGTGTTTGTTTGACGCCTTTAGTCTTGATAAAAATACGCAAGCACAGAAGTTAAACCAATTTATATCTCAGTGGTATGCCCAACTTGATGATGCAGACTGGCACGGCAACCATGAATGTGATTGTGAATTTGAATATACTGATTATTACATTGGCTACTGGTGTTTAGAGCATGCGTTAGTGGCAAACTTACTTGGTATAACCAAATCACAACTTACGCCACATCCAATGCTAGCCAATGATTTAATACGTAATAAACCTGAGCGTTAAGGACAGCCAATGCAGCCTGACATTAAAAACATCCCGCAACAACTTGGTCAGTACCTTTACCAGCAAATAGATGCGCCATGGCTTGAAGCTCAGCTTATTTTAGATTGCGAGAATAATGCTGTGGTTGAGTGTAAAGCCCACTTTATAAAAGCAGATGACGAAACAGAGCATGCAATTGCTGTATCTGAAAATATAACTGAATTATTTAAAACGTTATTTGACCACGCTATTAAAAACGAAGCGGAAGATTGGCAACGTGCTATTTTTACCATTACGCGTAAAGGTCAATTTAACTTAAACTTTGAGCGCGATAATGATGAAGAAGCAATCGCTGCTGTTGAAATACATAAATAAATAAGATCAATCACAATCAAACTTCACCACCCTTTTTAGAGATGTTTATGACTACTTTAACTAAGCAACTTATATTTATATCACTCGCTTTAACGCTAGCTGGGTGCGATAAAGTGACAGTGAGCACCGTTACTGCATTATTAGCGCCCGCTGAAAAAATACAAGCGGCCTCTCCTGAAGGAAGTGACTTTCAAGTTAATGGCTGCAATTTAACCTATAAAGACCAATCACTTGTCTTTAATACCAGCATTGATGAATGGGTTAAAATACTCGGCCCATACGACAGAGTCACTCACTTAGCAAACGACGTTTACTTTTGGGATGAAATAGGTCTCGGCCTTTTTTCTAGCACTGGCAAACACAGAGCAGATGAACTTCAGTTCGAGTTTAATGAAACCATAGCCTTTAGTGAAGATGATATTAGAGTTACTTACGGTGAAGAAATGAAAAAAATTAAGAGAGAGGCCAACGAATCCCGCTCTAAAACGCCATTTACTCAAACGCTTTGGGTTAATGGGGCTGTAATTAAAGGCAACTGGGATATAAGTAAAGT
>NZ_JADYXN010000063.1:0-3574 GCF_015864285.1 Pseudoalteromonas sp. NZS100_1 | reverse complement strand
GTTGCGGGAGCCGGATTTGAACCGACGACCTTCGGGTTATGAGCCCGACGAGCTACCAGACTGCTCCATCCCGCGCCAATAGATATCAAACTTTAAATTTAATATCGCTGTTAGCTGTTTTACAACATGCTAAACAATGGCCGCTATTATAAGGATGTACGGGATGATTAGCAACTATAATACGCAATTAGTTTATAAAATTTCCAATTCGTCAAGATGCTAATTTAATGTATATATAAGTAACATAAGTAATCAATCAATTTTATAAAATGCTGTCTCTAAATTATTAAATATTACAGCTTATTATTTTTGAGTGAAAATCAAACAAACTAAATTTGAGCTACCTTAGTACCTTCTAGATGCTTACAATTTACTAGAAAATAAATTGATATAACTAAAACCCATACTTTAACACTAAAAAAACGTGCAGAATTTTATCTGCCCGCTATAATCAATTTTATGCCACTTAATAATAATAGTTATTACTCACTGCAGCGAGATAAAAATGAACCAACAACAATCAGCATTGTTAAATAACTTAACAATTATTAAGCCAAATTTTCATGCATTCACGGCTCGATTTCACAGTAAATTGGCTGAATCTAGCATTGAAATGAATTACCCAACAGCCTTACAATTTAACGAAAAGAGTTTTACCCTTTTTTGTGTGTTAGAACGAATTGTTAAACATTTAGATAAGCCAGCATCGGTAGCTCCTTTTTTAGCACATCATTTAATGTACCTAAAAAAAAGCAGTGTTTCGCAAAGTGACATTGCACCATTATCTGATGCGTTTTACGAAACCCTTAAAGAGCACCTTGGTAAACACTTTACTCCTGAGAGCCAGCTCGCTTGGAAAAAAGCCCTTAAATATTTTGAAAACTTTGCCAGCAATATTCTATTTAATGTATCTAATGTGGTTTCGTTACAACAAAAAATGCAGCAAAAGCAAAGTAATAAAATTTAAATATAAAATTTTAGGGGTGGCAATTTAACTTACTTAACCTCCCCATTAATTAAACTCATTTGCACACCATGATCCAACACGCCTTTATTGCCTTGATAATCGGTTAAGCCTTTTTGCTCTATTCACTCGTAGTTAAATAGTAAAACGATCCTTTAATTAAATACGTCCGTATAAAAAAATTTGGCTTTACTATGACCCATCACAAAACACTCAGACTAATACTAGGCGATCAGCTAAACCCATCTCATTCATGGTACAAGCAAAAAGACGACGACACGCTTTACCTCATCGCAGAACTAAAACAAGAAACTGACTACGTTAAACATCACATTCAAAAACTGTGTGCTTTTTTTAATGCTATGGAAAACTTTGCAACTGCATTAAACACGGCAGGTTTTAATGTTTTGCATTTAACACTTGATGATACCGATGACGACAAGGACTTGATTGAATTACTCAAGCGAGTTGCCGATAAATACCAATGCGACTCTATTGAATATCAATACCCTGACGAGTTTAGGCTAAAATCTCAATTAGCTAAGTTTAAAAGTGATAGCTCATTAAATGTAATTGCTACAGATACTGAACACTTTTTATTACCGTTCACCGATATAAAAACACGCTTTACAAAAAACAAGCATGTAACAATGGAGCACTTTTATCGTGCTATGCGTAAGCAATTTAATATATTAATTGATGATGCAAAGCCAACTGGTGGCAAATGGAATTTTGATAGTAATAATCGTAATAAATTTTCTAAAAAAGACTTAGCCGACATCCCAGAGCCTAAGTTATTCAATACTGATGTTAGCATCATTATTTCTCGTTTAAATAAACACAACGTCACTTATTTGGGTGAAATAAATGAACATTCACTGGAGTGGCCAACAACGCGTAAACAAGCGATTGAATCTCTTGAATACTTTTGTGAGCACTTACTTAGTCGCTTTGGTCACTTTCAAGATGCGATGACAGATCAAAGTAAAAACAATACCAGCCTGTACCATAGCCGTTTATCGTTTGCCCTAAACGCAAAAATACTCCACCCGTTATATGTAATCAAACGTGTAATAAGCGAATACGAACAAAGACCCAATGAAATATCCCTCTCGCAAGTAGAGGGCTTTACCAGGCAAATATTAGGCTGGAGAGAGTATGTACGTGCCATTTATTGGATTAACATGCCCGACTACGCAGTTAAAAATCAATTACAAGCCAAAAATAAACTGCCATCTTATTTTTGGAACAGCTCTACAAAAATGAATTGTCTAAGCCACTCACTCAAGCAAAGCCTTGAAACCGCTTATGCTCATCATATTCAGCGCCTAATGGTTATTGGGAACTTTTGCATGCTCACAGGAATAAACCCTGATGACGTAGACAACTGGTACTTAGGCGTTTATATAGATGCCATAGAATGGGTAGAAATGCCCAACACCCGAGGCATGAGTCAGTTTGCCGATGATGGAATAATTGCAACAAAGCCTTATGCTGCAAGCGGTAACTACATTAATAAAATGAGCGATTACTGCAAAAGCTGTCAGTACGATGTTAAACAAAAAGTAGGAGATAAAGCCTGCCCGCTAAATAGCTTGTATTGGCATTTCATGAATAGACACAGAGACAGGCTAGAGAAGAACCCACGTATTGGTATGGTATATAAAAACTGGGATAAACAAGATGAAACACTTCAAGAACAAACGCTGCAACAAGCAACCTACTACCTTAATAATTTAGAAGCGCTTTAAGTAAAAAAACCGCCTCAAATGAGGCGGCTAAATAATCAGGGGAATATGTACTTTAGAAGACTATTTACCTTCTATTAGATTGCTATTACCAATTTCTATTTTACGTGGTTTAAGTGCTTCAGGAATTTCACGCTGTAACTCTATGCTCAATAAGCCGTTAGCTAAATCGGCACCAAGTACTTTTACATGGTCTCCAAGCTGAAATTTACGTTCAAAGTTACGCTCTGCTATACCTTGATGAATAAACTTACGTTCATTATTTTCATCTTTATTAGCTTTAATACCTGCAACTTTTAATGTGTTGTTTTCTGACTCAATGGTTAATTCACTATCACTAAAACCGGCAACGGCCATAGTGATTCTGTATTTGTCTTTATCGAGTGCTTCTATATTGTAAGGAGGAAAACTCGGCTGCTTGTCTGTATTAGCTGCCGCATCCATAAGTGATGCTAAATGTTCGAAGCCGATAAATGAACGATAAAGTGGTGATAAGTCTACTGTACGCATAATAATATCCTCATATTTAAGCGATATTTTGCATGTGCTTTTCTATTGAACAAGCTCAAGCAAAGTTTAATTAATAATATAAATTTCAATTGTTTAAGTTTAATTTAGGACCCATCAGGCGTCCTACTTAACTATATATGGACGGTAAAATTGTTTTCAAGTAAATTTATTAAAAATAAATAAAAAAGGCACTGAAGAGCTGTCTCTTATACACAAATCCCTGCTAAGAAATTAGCGGGGATTTTTTTGAACTAAATCTCAATGTCATGATCAGATCTTCAAATCTTGTTTGAGGGCACATTATGATTAACGAACATACTCATTGGGCAAAACAACAATTCGGTAAATCGGA
>NZ_JADYXN010000062.1:0-3892 GCF_015864285.1 Pseudoalteromonas sp. NZS100_1 | reverse complement strand
AACATCAAGATGACAGTAACTCTAATCGCACCAATCGCGATGGATGAAGGTCTTCGTTTTGCTATCCGTGAAGGTGGTCGTACTGTAGGTGCTGGTGTTGTAGCAACTATCGTAGCGTAATTATTAGCCTAGCTAATTGTTACCAAAAAGCCCGAGCTTAGTCTCGGGCTTTTTAATGTCTAGAATAAAGTGTTATATGAAGGTGGCGGTAGGTGCTTTGTAGTAACGTTCAAAGCGTAATTATTAGCCTAGCTAATTGTTACCAAAAAGCCCGAGCTTAGTCTCGGGCTTTTTAATGTCTATAATAAAGTGTCATATGAAGGTGGCGCTCTTACTTTAGGCGTAGGTGCGTTGTAGTAACGTCCAAAGCGTAATTATTAGCCTAGCTAATTGTTATCAAAAAGCCCGAGCTTAGTCTCGGGCTTTTTAATGTCTAGAATAAAGTGTCATATGAAGGTGGCGCTCTTACTTTAGGCGTAGGTGCGTTGTAGTAACGTTCAAAGCGTAATTATTAGCCTAGCTAATTGTTACCAAAAAGCCCGAGCTTAGCCTCGGGCTTATTAATGTCTAGAATAAAATGTCATATGAAGGTGGCGCTCTTACTTTAGGCGTAGGTGCGTTGTAGTAACGTTCAGAGCGTAATTATTAGCCTAGCTAATTGTTACCAAAAAGCCTGAGCTTAGTCTCGGGCTTTTTAATGTCTAAAATAAAGAGTGATTTGAAGGTGAGGATTTCACATTAGACGAAGATGCTTGGTAACAACATTCAAAATATCATTATTGGTATTAATAAAAAACCCGAGCCTAGCCCGGGTTTTGATAAGTTATGAATATGCCATAATTGGCTGAAAACTATTCAATATTTTGGATCTGTTCTCTCATTTGTTCAATCAATACTTTTAACTCTACGGCGGCAGTAGTGATGTCACTATTGATAGACTTAGATGCTAGCGTGTTAGCTTCACGATTAAATTCTTGCATCATAAAATCTAGGCGGCGGCCACATGCGCCACCTTTTTTAAGGATTTTTTTAGTTTCTTTAACGTGAGACTTTAAACGATCTAATTCTTCAGCTACATCTTGTTTTTGAGCAAGATAAATAAGTTCTTGTTCAAGGCGTGACTCGTCAATGTTTGCTGTTAAGTCTTCTAGCTTTTGAGCCAGTTTTTCACGCTGCCACTTAGCAATCTCAGGCATATGCGTTTCTACAATTTCTACTTGCTCTAAAATCGCATCAAGGCGGATTGCTATCATTTCTTCAAGGTTTGCACCTTCATCGCCACGAGCTGATTTAAAATCTTCGATTACTTGATCAAGACCAGCAATTAGTGCTGTATTAACGCTATCCATATCAAGTTCTTCAGCTTCCATAACACCAGGCCAACGTAATATATCAACAGGATTAATGTCGCCATTACTTTGCTGTTGAACCCATTTAGCGCTATTTATAAGTTGCTCAGCAAGGGCTTGGTTAATTGATAGCTCACCAACATGGGCAGGATTTGCTACAAACTTTAAAAAAACCTCAACTTTACCGCGTTGTAAGTGTTTGCGTAAACGCTCACGAATAACTGGCTCCATGCCACGAAATTGCTCTGGTGCGCGAATAAATGTTTCAAGGTAACGCTGGTTCACTGAACGAACTTCCCAAGTGCTAGTTCCCCAATCGCCTTTTATTTCGCGACGCGCATAAGCTGTCATACTGTGGATCATGGATATTTTCCTAAATTTATAAATACAATATTACGATGATTATACCGTAACACCGCTTAAGCTCTAGGGAAAATTTAATACACTGAATATTTTGCATACAGCTATTTATTTAAATCAGCATGGTATCTATACCCACATACACTTATAATGTCGCAAATTCTGAATTAAGGGGATCGTCAATGCGTCCAAGCGAAAGAACACCTAATCAAATTAGACCTGTTACATTTACACGTAATTATACTTTGCATGCTGAAGGCTCAGTACTTGTTGAGTTTGGTAACACCAAAGTACTTTGTACAGCTACTGTCGAATCGGGCGTTCCTCGTTTCATGAAAGGTCAGGGTAAAGGTTGGATCAATGCTGAATACGGTATGTTACCGCGAGCAACGCATACGCGTAATGCTCGAGAAGCTGCACGTGGTAAGCAGGGCGGTCGTACTATGGAAATTCAACGTTTAATTGCACGTGCACTGCGTGCTGCTGTTGATTTAAAAGCACTTGGCGAAAACACAATCACCATTGACTGTGATGTAATCCAAGCAGATGGCGGTACACGTACTGCTTCTATAAGTGGTGCATGTGTTGCACTTGTTGATGCGCTAACGCACATGCGTGCAAAGGGTATGATTAATTCAAACCCACTTAAGCATATGATTGCAGCTATTTCAGTAGGTATATACAAAGGCCAAGCAATTAGCGATTTAGAATATATTGAAGATTCAGCAGCAGAAACTGATATGAATGTAATTTTAACCGAAACAGGTAAAATTATAGAAATTCAAGGCACAGCCGAAGGCGAACCTTTCTCGTTTGATGAGCTAGATGAGTTACTTACTTTAGCTAAACATTCTATTCGTGAGATCATTGACGTACAAAAGCAAGCATTAGCATAAATAGGTAGGCCACTAGATATGAAAGATTATCAAAAAGAGTTTATAGAATTTGCTCTAGAGAAGCAGGTATTAAAATTTGGTGAGTTTACTTTAAAGTCAGGGCGCATAAGTCCTTACTTTTTTAATGCCGGTTTGTTTAATACAGGTCGTGACTTAGCACGTTTAGGTCGTTTTTATGCATCAGCATTAGAAGATTCAGCGATAGAGTACGATGTACTATTTGGTCCCGCGTATAAGGGTATCCCAATAGCAACAACGACGGCAGTTGCATTAGCAGATCACCATGATAAAGATGTACCGTACTGTTTTAACCGTAAAGAGAAAAAAGCACACGGTGAAGGAGGTACATTAGTAGGCTCAGAACTCAATGGCAAAATAATGCTAGTTGATGATGTAATTACCGCAGGTACCGCTATTCGTGAGTCCATGGAAATTATTGCACAAAATGGTGCAGACCTTAGTGGTGTTTTAATTGCATTAGATCGCCAAGAAAAAGGTAAAGCCGAGTTATCAGCTATTCAAGAAGTTGAACGCGACTTTAATACCAAAGTAATTTCTATTGTAAAATTAGCAGACCTTATTAGTTACCTTGAAAACCAAGGAACGATGGGCGAGCATTTAGCCTCAGTTAAAGCTTACCGTGATCAATACGGCGTAGCATAAATAAAAAGCCTCGCAGTGCGGGGCTTTATTTTGACCTTCATTCATAGAGTTTATTAATGAAAGATGTATTAAAACCAAATGGCTTAGGCCTCAAACGCGTTTTCAAAGCAACCTATTGCTCCTATCTTGGCTTTAAAGCAGCATTTAAAGAAGAAGCTGCATTTAGACAAGAGCTATTACTAAGCCTTATATTATTCCCCACTTCATTTTGGCTGGCTTCATCATTATTACACTGGGCAATACTAATTAGCTCACTGCTTATTATTCTAATAGTTGAATTGCTAAACTCTGCCATTGAAGCATTAACAGATCGAGTAAGTACAGAATTGCATGTATTGTCAGGTAGAGCCAAAGATATGGGATCTGCAGCCGTAACACTTTCATTAACGATCGTGTTGATCATATGGGGTGTAAGTCTTTATATGAAGATCGTTTAAGCTCACTTTTAATATTAGTGAAGTTTAAACACCTTTAGTTGTTAATAATTTGCTAGTTATGTTGTTTTTTTAACGTGTTTAGCTCAAATACTCAGCGAACAGCACATTATTTCAAGTTTTCTTCAAAAAAGGGTTGATCTGTTTTCGGATCTCCCTATAATGCGACCCCACTGAGACGGGAAACGCC
>NZ_JADYXN010000061.1:0-4714 GCF_015864285.1 Pseudoalteromonas sp. NZS100_1 | reverse complement strand
TTGTTCTATATTCACAAAAAAATCCGTAGTTAGTTTCCTAACTACGGATTTTGCATGATCGTTTGGATCGGTCAACCTGTCATTTTCTTAACTGATCGGCATTAGCCAATTGGCTCCTTTTTTATATCCATTAATAATTATCTAGCCAAATATAAGACGTTCAAACCAACCTTTATCAAGCTCTTCTTCGCAGTGTTTTAATTGTGCACCATAACGGCTCGCTCTGTGCTTAACTTTGTTCGCAACACCCATTAGCCACTTTTTCTTTTTGTACGTGCCACGCTTATACCCACCCCAACCTTCATGATAATTAAGGTATTGTGCGTAAGCATCCCATTTAGATATTTTATTTACTTTATGCGTTTTATAAACAAACCACGCCATAAAGTCGATTGCATCGTCAAAGTCATCTCTATCAGCACCGTTGTTGCCTGTTTCACGAATATAATCAGACCATGTTGGTGTTTTAGCTTGCGAGTAACCATAGGCATCACTTGCGCGACCGGTAGGAATTATCCATAAGAAGTACTCCATAGGCGGAGCGGCATCATGCTTAAATGAGCTTTCTTGGTACATCATACTCATGAGTACATGCTTGGGAGAACCCCATTTTTCTTGTGCATCTTTTGCATCGAAATACCAATCGGGCTTTTCTTCAAAGATTTTACATAAATCGTTAGGTTGCTTTGGGGGCGCTGTAGCACAACCGGCTAAAGTAATGGCGAGAGATAGGATAATTGCATTTTTTTTCATTTTTCTAAGATCTCACAGAACTTTTCTAAAAAGTGTGGGTCTGACTCAATGAATGCACCAGTACAGCATTAATTCATCCCTGAATATATTTACGCAGCCAACTTAGGCTGCGTTTTTTTGCTTAAATGTTGCTAAATACTAAGGTTATTTACCGTCAAAATACGCATCTAAAAACGCGGTAAATGACTGGGTATCTGCTTGCTCAATTGCAGCTTGTGCTTCGTTAGACTCTACAACTTGTTGTTCCAGCCAAGGCTTTAAAAACTCGCTGTAGTCAGTATCTGCGTGGCTTTGCTTATATTTACTAGCCAATGCTAGTGCAAAGTGACCGTTGTCTAAACCAGACTCTTTTAATTGTGACACGTAACGTCCAGAGTAAGTAAGCTCTGGATTATGTATCCACGTTGCCATGCGCTTTATAGTATCTGAGTAATAGTTAACACCATAAGCATTATCCATCCATTTAGCGACATCTGTAAGCTGGGTAAATATTTCATCGCCCCACGACTGAAGGCTACGCTGTGTGTTATTAAAGTTAAGCATTAGCCCTTCTTCTCGACCTTGGTTTACTACTGTGTCGAGATTTTCAGTACTACGTGCTTGTTCTTTCCAATCCATTGGAGCTGAATCTTTTAATAAACAATACGTTAAAAACACATCTAAAAAGTGAATTTGCTCAATATCAATACCAACTTCGCTAAACGGGTTAACGTCTAATGCGCGAATTTCTACGTATTCAATGCCTGCTCGAAGCAATGCATCCGTTGGCGTTTCGCCACTTTTCGCATTGCGCTTAGGACGAATTGGCGAGTAAAATTCGTTTTCAATCTGCAGAATATTTTTATTTAACTGCTTAGGGTTTTCACTCTTGTAGTCATCAAGATCACCATAAATTTCTGATGGTGTGTTGATTGCTTTTTTAAGGCCCGCTACATATTCATCTAACGAGTTATACATTACGCGTAGTGACGACTGAGCGCTATTTGTATAACCTAAATTACCTAAACGCAGTGCTGTACCAACTTCTAAGTAAAGCGTGCCTTTACCTAGTTTTTTAAATGGTAAGTCAGTTTTTCGACCTTGCAAAAATGAGTTACACAATGCTGGCGATGCGCCAAACATGTAACTTATTAGCCATAGTTCGCGTTTAAAGTTACGAATAAGCGATAAGTAGCCTTCTGAAATAAAATCTTGAAGGCTTGCATTGCTTTTTTGTAAAGAATGAAGTGACTGCCAAAGCGTATCTGGGAATGAAATATTAAAGTGAACACCTGCAATTGCTTGCATCATACTACCGTAGCGATTTTTTAATCCTTCACGGTATAGTGTTTTCATTTGACCAGTATTTGAACTACCAAACTGAGCTAGCACTATATCGTCTTGGTGCTCAATAAAACACGGCATGCTAATGGGCCAAAGTAGTTCATCGCCCATTTTTTCTAGAGTGAACTTTTGAAGGTCTTTTAATTGCTTAAGCGTTTGCGT
This sequence comes from Pseudoalteromonas sp. NZS100_1, assembly GCF_015864285.1. Lineage (NCBI taxonomy): Bacteria > Pseudomonadati > Pseudomonadota > Gammaproteobacteria > Alteromonadales > Pseudoalteromonadaceae > Pseudoalteromonas > Pseudoalteromonas sp. NZS100_1. The sequence goes on along the minus strand of NZ_JADYXN010000061.1, from coordinate 2,476 downwards.
TGACGATTCACTAACTGGAGTAATAAATTCAAGTAAAGACTCGGAAAAATCAGTTGTGATATGGCCGTTAGTTAACGCACTGCCCACACCTTTTGGGTGACCTTGAGGTGATATTGCACCATTATCTTGTATTCTTAGCGACTCTCGCTCTATGCCACGTTTAATGCCTTTAACTGCATGTTGGTGCTCATTTACTGATAACGCTTCAAGTGCGTTAGTTAAATCATGTGTTGTCAAAAAATCTTTCCTCGGGCCACGTGGCTTAATCATAAGGTTATGGGGGCTAATTACTTAGACTCAAGATTAATACCAATTTTATTGAAAATATGATCATTCTATCGCATTAAATAGCGCACTCACTGCGTTAAAAATTATTCATATAGAACAACTATATGTCATAATTTTCGCCTTGTTATTGTGCTATTTTCTTAGCGCTATAATTGATCACTTATTTAATGCAACTGGTATAAATTGCTAGAACAATATAATTTTTCTAAGTTAATAATTATTTACCCACTCTATACATGCGCTCAATATGACCAACATCATTATATTAAGTCGTAATATTGCCATTGCTCTGGGCATTATACAAATGCTTTAAATGCGTATTTAAGTATAAATTAAATACGCAAAATATAAGCCTAAAATAATAGACCGGAACTTATTTAAAATGAGTTCAATTTAGCTACTCGATATTTAAATTTGATCTAGATCAATAAAAACAATTATTTGCCTTATGAGCATAAAAGGAAAGACGCTATTTTTTGCTTTGTAGTGTGTAACCAATATAATGACAGCAACAATAAAGGATGATAATAAACATAATGCACAATGATAAAAGCTTAAAAAATAAAGAAGTATACTTTGATGAGTCACAAGAGCTTGTTTCTACTACCGACCTCAAGGGTGTAATAACATACGTCAATCAAGAGTTTTGCTCTGTAGCAGGTTATAGCGCACAAGAGCTTATCGGTCAGCATCATAATATTGTTCGTCACCCTGATATGCCAAAAGCGGCCTTTAAAGAAATGTGGGCAACATTAAAACAAGAGCACTCGTGGCGCGGCATGGTTAAAAACCGCTGTAAAGATGGCCGTTATTATTGGGTAGATGCCTTTGTAACCCCTATTTTTGAGCATAGCCGACTTGTTGGTTATCAATCAGTAAGAACTAAAGCAAGCTCTCAACTTAAGCAACGTGCACACGCTCTTTACAACAAAATAAATGCCAATAAGTCATCATTTAAACTACGAGAACACACCACAATAAGACAAGGCATTACTTTTATATGCCTATTACTTTGGCTGATTTTTATTGCTGTTACGGGATCAATCTCTTTAGCTGTAATTAGCCTATTGATGTGCGCCTTAGTTATTGCGCTAAATTATGACGAACTGATTGTTACCCCTAAAATATTACGCGAACAAAAAGCAAAAGCCGATTCAATCTCTCGCTATATTTACAGCGGCCATACACCGCATAGCGTAAGTGATTATAGAGAGCAAATGCTAAGCGCAAAATTGCGCACGGTTCTTGGCCGTATGAAAGACTCCACATTAAGCTTTAATGGCATCGCAACTGATCTAGATAAACAATCTACGCTTACTGAAAAAGGCATTTTTTCGCAAGGTGAGCGTTTAGAACAAATTGCATCAGCGATGACTCAAATGAGCTCTACCATTGGTGAAATATCAGTAAATACCGCTCAAACAGCTGATAAAGTGAATAACACCCATCAAAGTTGCTCTGAAATAAAAGACCATATTGCAGATAATAGTAAAATGGTATCTGATTTAGCTTTTCAAGTAGAAAAGGCTGCAACCACAGCCACCAGCTTAGCCTCTGAAGCAGATAAGATTGGTAAAGTAATGAGTGAAATAGAAGGAATTGCCGATCAAACTAACTTACTTGCCCTTAATGCAGCGATTGAAGCAGCTAGAGCGGGAGAGCATGGTCGAGGCTTTGCTGTAGTAGCCGACGAGGTAAGGACCCTTTCGTCACGTACTCAAAATGCTACAACACAAATCCACAGTTCTATTAAAGAAATACAAGATACTTTATTTAGCTGGTCTAAAGTAATGCAAAGCACTAAAGCACAAGCCGATAATTGTGTGCTGACAACCGATAAAACTCAAGTTGAATTAGAGGGGATTTTTATCCAAATCAGTGAAATATCTCATTTAGCAATACAAATATCATCTGCTGCAGAAGAGCAACAAATGGTTAGTAATGATATTAGTAATAATGTTTCGCAAATTAAAGACTTTGGAGATAACAACTTAAGCTTAAGCTTTAATGTGGCAAAAGGAGCAGCTGAACTTGTTGAAGGTTCACGTAGGGTGAACGATTTATTACTAACTTTTAAAGTTTAACAAACATAAAAAAGCCGCTATTTTAGCTAACACCGATCAGTTAAGGTATTTTTGATCGGTTGACCGATCTTTTGGTTGCTTCACAATACCCTTATCATCTTTTG
>NZ_JADYXN010000060.1:0-5101 GCF_015864285.1 Pseudoalteromonas sp. NZS100_1 | reverse complement strand
TCCGATTTACCGAATTGTTGTTTTGCCCAATGAGTATGTTCGTTAATCATAATGTGCCCTCAAACAAGATTTGAAGAGCTGATCATGACATTGAGATTTAGTTCAAAAAAATCCCCGCTAATTTCTTAGCAGGGATTTGTGTATAAGAGACAGCCAATAGGGGCTTTCTTGTATTCTAAAATCAGGTGCAGCTCATTGTCATTTACAAAACAGAGCATGAATAGCGTCCGATCTAACGCTGGAATTTAATAGTGCATTCGCACTCTTTCAAATTTAAGAAAGCTTAGCTTAATCTATGGATTAACTTTATTTAAATTATATTTATTATTAGAGGTAAATAAAGAATCATAAATTACACGATATTAAGTTCATGTAGCTTTAAATAATTTGAGTAGGTATTTTTTGGAAAGTTTGCAAAAGTGGTGGCCCCTCCCAGACTCGAACTGGGGACCTAACGATTATGAGTCGTGTGCTCTAACCAACTGAGCTAAGGGGCCAACTTTTATATAACTGCTAGGCAGTTAATTTTTGAAGCGTTCAGTCACAGAGCGACTAAAGCGGGTTGCAGTATAAAAACTTTTTAGGTGCTTGTCACTACCAAACACCTTTATTTTAACAATCAGTAAGCTAACTGCTTAAATAGTAATCTTTTAGGTGGGTATAAGCATAAAATACAAGATATTCCCCACGATATTCTCTGCATTAAATTATAAAAACCTTCCTCCCACATGTAGTCTTTTGTATTTAACGCTCTACTTTTTAAGTAAAGCTAACATATATGTGTAGGCATACAAGGCTGTAAAAAATATGCTTGGGGCTACTGTAAGTGTCAAATTAGGTGTCTGATTAATTACATTCACCATAATCACTAAGCTCGATTGAACAGTAATCGGAATAATAGGCGCAAAAAGTACACCTGCTATTTTTTTGTTACCTAAATACGAGGCGCTAGAGTTAATTGCATTATTGAAGCTTTGTCGTATTGCTACGTTTTGTGGTGTTTTAGAATGAAACATACAAATAATTGGAGTTACGAACGCAAGCGATACATAACTAGACTTATACTTGTTGACGACCTTTTCTAAAATAAAAGTAAAAAACAGCGTTACAAATCCACTATACAAACCTTGTACTAATGCAGCTTGAAGCGTGACCGATTTAGCAATATCTGCAGAACTGTTCGCCCAGTAGGCCCAGCTAAAATAAAAAACGAATGACACAACGCCTGACAGTATAAGTCGAATATTCAATTAGCTACCTCAATATGCGTAAAAGCTTGGTGTAATGATAACACTAGAAGTGATGGTAATATTGTCACTAAATAATAGAGTAATTAATCGCGTATTGTAGATATATAAACAAACTAATATTAAAGATTTCCTAAATGGCATCAATACAGAATCAGAACACTACTGTTAGTTAGAAAGCTTAATTGAAGTAAACAATGGTTTGGCTGAGTGTATTTTGGGAGTGAGTTACAAGAAATAAATCACTTAGTTTGAGTAAATTAAAAATTAGATTTTGATAAAAAATATTTACTTTAAAAACTAATATTGTGAGCCGAACGGTACTGGGGCACTTGTATCATTAGGCCTCAGTAGTCGGCTTACACAATATATAATCTGTCATTATTTTTTCGCAATAATGTAGATTGCATGTATTAACCCTGGGAAATAACCTAGCAGTGTTAATAAAATATTTAACCAAAAATGCATACCTAAGCCAACTTGCAAAAACACACCTAATGGCGGTAATAAAACCGAAAGTATTATACGAATAATATCCATGACTAAACTCCATTTAAATTAAGCATTAAAAAGACGTAAAGCCCAGTGTTAGTGGGCCTTAACTATACTGTATTATTCAGCAACAATAGCTAGTTTATCAACTACGTCACGAACATCTTCAGCATTTTTAGCAATTTTAACTGCTAGTTGTTTTTCAGCTTCAGACTCTACTGAACCGTTCAGAGTTACAATACCATTGTCGGTATCAACATCGATGTCTGTACCACCAACTTCTGAGTCAAACAGGAAGCGAGTTGTGATTACAGTGGTGATTTTAGCGTCCGTTAGGTCGTTATCATCATCGTCCATCATGTCATTGCTTTTATCTTTGGTATCCATGCTTTTAACAACAGTAAGGCTGTTATCAACATCAGATACACCATCTAGGCTAAGTACAAGTTCTTCTGCTAGCTCTTTATCAAGCTCGCTATTAACTTTACCTGTAAGTACTACTTTGCCATTTTTTACATCAGTGTTAATGTCAAAGTTGTTTAGATTAGTGTTCATAAGTAGAACTGTTTCTGCCTTACCATCAATCCAAGCATCTTTACTTTCGTTTTCCCAGCTGTTTGCTTGGGCACCCATAGCCGTAGTACCAAGAACTAGAGCTGCGATAATAGACTTGTTAAATGTTTTCATAATCTTTCTCCTTTTGATTAAAGACACTTTAACTAATGCGAGCTTTGGGCCAACTTTATTTATACTTAAATTTCAATAGGTTGAGTTTATTTTGGAGTGAGGCATTATCTATAGTTGTGTAACTATTTACAGGCTACTCGGTAAAACTTTCTCAAATAGTGAAAATAGCTAGATAATTGCATTTTTGGTTAATCTATCGTTAATATAACAAAATAAAAAACATCATTATAAATTAACCTACTGATAATTAAGGTGATTATATTTGGTGCGTGCTTTGCATATAAACATCAAGAGCAGTATCAATAGTAAATATAATAAGGAATGCCCCATGTCTGTAAAAGTTGAAGACCGCCCAATAGAGCAAGTACGCGAACAAGTGATTGATCAATTAATTTATAATTACAGTCATGGGGTTATTTCTGTTGATGCATTTGAGAGACGACTCGATAACGCGATGGATGCACCTAATAACAACGCTCTTTTAGCCTTAGTAGAAGACTTAACACTTAATACCGATCAGCAATATAAAGCAGAAAAACAATCGCAATTTAAACCACATTATAGTGCACAGCAAAACAGTGATGATGATTTTACATTACGTAGTATTTTAGGCTCTAACGAACGAAGCGGTCAGTGGGTCGTGCCAAAAAATATATATTTAAGTAACTTTATGGGATCGGTGGTACTTGATTTTACTGATGCCATTTTTGCGCATCAAAATGTAACTATTCACGTTAACTGTATTTTTGGTAGCGATGAGATTTACGTACCAGAGCATGTAAATGTAGTGTCTAAAATGTTTTGTATTTTAAGTAGCCTTGAAAATAAATCAGTGTCGCTTAACAAACGCCAAGGTCCTACTATTCATATTGAAGGAAAGGCAGTTATGGGATCGGTTGAAGTAAAAATAAAGCGCACAATTAAAGAAAAATTTATGAGCTTTGCAAATGAGCTAAAAACCCAGTTTGGCACGGGTAATAATAACCGCTCACTATAATTGAGTAGCAGCACTTTAGCGTGCTGCTTAGTATTTTATTATAAATCGTTATTTCGCTCGCTTGGTATATCACTTAAATACTCTACAAACTCAACTTCAAACCCGGCGGGATCAATAAAGTAGACATTCTTTCTGAAAGGATTCTCGCTACCTTGCTTGCTTACTGTAAAACCCACTTTATTTAAGCGCATTACTACTGCGCTTAAATTATTAGTTACATAAGCAAAGTGTGCAAAACCAATTTGATGGCCCGATAGGTTTCTGTTTTCACCTTCACCATGGTCGCTTATCGCAATGTAATGCGTGTCATCTCCAAAGTGTACCCAGCGTCTTGGTTTTCCGTACCAATCACCTCTACCCTCACTTCTGATTGACCAATGCGGAAATACAGCTTGGTAAAATTTAAGCATACTATCTATATCACTCGCGACTAAGTTTACGTGCTCTAAATACATAATGTTGTCCTATCAATTAAGTTAGGATCACGATAAAACCTCAAGCTAACTTTAGGTAAAGCGTTATTTAAAATTAATTCAATTTAATTAACACACAAAGGAACATAATGACTTATTAATTGCTCATTATTATTTTTAAAAAATATAGACATTTTTCAATCTTGTATAAAAAACAAACATAAGTATTTGGGGTTTATTGTTTACTTTATGTCAAAAGTCGCTAAAATATGCCGGCTGAAATATATAAACGTTCTTTTACAACCCAAAGGTAATACCATGCATCCAATGTTAAACATTGCGGTTCGCGCTGCGCGCAACGCAGGCAAAATTTTACTTCGCGCAAGTGAAGATTTATCAAAAGTTGAAGTGCAACAAAAAGGCGCTAACGACTTAGTAACTAACATTGATAAAGAAGCCGAAGCCGTAATTCGTGACACTATTTTACAGTCTTACCCTACTCACTCTATTGTTGGTGAAGAATTAGGTGAGCATAAAGGCAAGGATGATGATTACCAATGGATTGTAGATCCTATCGATGGAACAACTAACTTCATCAAAGGTATCCCTCATTACGCGGTTTCTATCGCACTTAAAGTTAAAGGTCGTTTAGACCAAGCTGTTATTTATGATCCAATTCGTGGTGAGCTTTTCACTGCATCTCGCGGTCAAGGCACTCAGTTAAACAGCAAACGTCTACGTGTTAGCAAAACTACGGTTCTTGCAGGCACTGTACTTGCTACTGGTTTCCCTTTCAAAAACAAAAACCACATGGATGCATACACTGAAGCGTTTAAAGCATTGTTTGTACACACTGCAGACATTCGCCGTGCAGGTTGTTCTGCTTTAGATATGGCATACGTTGCAGCTGGCCGTGTTGATGGATTTTTTGAAATTGGTTTAAAACCTTGGAACTCTGCTGCAGGCGAACTTATGGTTAAAGAAGCGGGCGGTATGGTTGTAGATTTCGCTGGTGGTAATAACTATAACCACAGCGGCAATATTATCTGTGGTTCACCAAAATTGACTCAAGCAATTATTCGCGAAATTCGTCCAGTACTAACTGAGTCGTTACTTCGCTAATTGCTGCTATTAATAGCATGCTAAAAAGGAGCTCAGGCTTAATGCCGATCAGTTAAGAAAATGACCGGTTGACCGATCCAAACGATCATGCAAAATCCGTAGTTAGGAAACTAACTACGGATTTTTTTGTGAATATAGAACAA